>CAIYCP010000225.1 GCA_903924715.1 uncultured beta proteobacterium | reverse complement strand
GGCCAAGGAGACCGCTTGAAGATCACCGCAATAGAAGACCTGCACGCAGATGGCGGCTGGCGCACGCTGTCGTTCTTAAAAATAACAACCGATACGGGTTTAATAGGCTGGTCAGAGTTTAGTGAAGGCAGTTCTTCACCTGGTCTGGGTGGAGTCATTCGCAAACTTGGGCAAAGCCTGCTGGGCTCAGACCCAAGGCAAATCAATTTGATTCATGCCAACCTGTTTGCTGTGACGCGCATCTTTTCTGGTGGCATGATCGCGCAGGCCATTGCTGCGCTTGAAAATGCTTGCTTAGATCTAAAAGCAAAAGAGTTGAACGTACCGGTGCATCAGTTGTTTGGTGGAGCCTTGCGTAAAAAACTGCCGATCTATTGGTCGCAATGTGGCACTTTGCGTTCGCGCTTCGCACCCGTGTTTGATGCGGCACCTTTGCGTTCGTTAGGCGATATCGTGGCATTGGGGCAAGAGGCTAAAGCACGTGGCTTCAAGGCGCTCAAGACCAACATTCTGTCTTTTGAAAATGGTATCTGTAACAATTATCGACCCGGCTTTGGGATCGGAACGGGTTTTCCTGAGTTGAATCTCGACGATAAAACGCTTGCCACAATTGTTGAGCTTCTTGCTGCATTCGAGCAGGGGGCAGGCAAAGGCGTAAAGTTAGCACTCGATCTGAATTTTCACTTTAAGCCTGAAGGTGCAAAAAGAATTGCACGCGCGCTTGAGCGTTTTAATCTAATGTGGCTTGAAGTCGACATACAAGATCCGCGTGGCTTAGCTGAAGTCAAACAGTCAACGACAACACGGATTTCTTCGCTTGAAACCTTGTTGGGTCGCCAGGCACTTCGTCCTTATCTTGAGGCCAACGCAGCCGATGTGGCCATTATTGATCCTCAATGGAATGGCTTGCTAGAAGCGACCAAAATGGCGACGATGGCTGAAAGCTACGAAATTAATGTGGCCTCGCATAACTATCACGGCCAACTATCTTCGTTGATGGGCGCGCATTTTTCAGCCGCGACATCAAATTTCAGCATCATGGAATACGTCGTCGATGAGGCCGCCTTTACGCGCGAATACATGACCCATCCGATTCAAATCGTCGACGGCGAAATCGTATTGCCTGAAGGCCCTGGTTGGGGCTCAGATATCAATGAAGAGGCTGTACGTGCACGGCCTGCGAATATTTCTGGTTAAGGCATTTCTGAGACACGTGTTAGACCATATTGGCTGTTTAGTTGAATAGAACGAAACGGTGCTGAGGGGCTTGAAGTTCAAGCGAATGGATGAATCACTTTATCGAGGTGTAAAAAAATGAAAAAAACGATCGCTCTTGTTATGACTGTATTCGGCTTGTTGTTCGGAATTTCGTCGACGCCTGCGCAAGAATTTAAGGCTCCAATCAAATTTGTCGTGCCTTTTGTGCCGGGTGGTGCGACTGATGTCTTAGCGCGCATGATTGCTCCTAAGGTGAGTGCCGAGCTGGGTCAGCCCATCATCATTGAAAATAAAGCGGGTGCAAGTGGTCAAATCGGAACGCAGTTGGTCAAAAACTCGCCAGCGGACGGCACCGTATTTTTAGTGAACACCGACAGCTCACTCACAATTCTTCCTTACATCGTTGCTGATGTTCCTTACTCGCCAGCGCGTGACTTTATGATGGTCGGTAAGATCGCGACCTTGCCTTGGGCCTTAAGTGTGCCGGCTGCAAATAACATCAAAAACATTGCGCAGTTTATTGACTACATCAAACAAGATCCAAAACGTGCGAATTACGCAGTGCCAACGACCGGTGGCGTACCTGAAATGATTGGCGAAGTCATTGGCAAGAAGGCTGGCGTTGACATGACTATTCTCCCGTATGCAGGTGGTGCAGCGATTATTACAAGTGTTTTAGGTGCGCAAATTTCTTCGGGTGTCACGGGTACGCCCGAAGCATTCACGATGGAAAAAACAGGAAAGGCGGTGGTGATTGGTGTGTCAGGCACGAAACGTGCCGCCTATTTACCAAATGTGCCAACCTTTGAAGAATCAGGTCTGCCAGGTCTAACAGCGGATAGTTGGTTTGCAGTCTATGCGCCCAAAGCGTTGCCTAGACCGATGGCCGAGCGCTTCAATGTTGCGATGAATAATGCCTTGAAAGATCCAGATACACAGAAAAAAATTGCGGATATGGCGATCGAAGTGACTACAACTAACTTTGCTGAGGCTGAAAAATTTTACGCTGAAGCTATCACCTTTTGGGCAAGTGTCTACAAAGATAAGCCTAAGCCTGCCGCTGCAAAGTAGTGACAAAACAGACAGAAAAGTGTCCGCTCTGAAAAGTGACGACTTGTAGAAAAGTCAGCTAGTTTTTATTCTACTTTTAATTCAATCGTCGACTTTCGGAATGGCCGCTAAGGTAGCCGCCCGTTGAATGATCGCAATCGAGTCTTGTACAAACTTCTTAAATTCTGCTGGTGTGCTCGGCGCGGGGGCCATGCCTTGTTTTTCAATCAAAGCCACGATGTCGGGTGCCTTAAGGGCCTCGACAATGGCTGCGTTGAGTTCGGCCACGATCACTGGTGGGATGCCTTTGGGCCCGACCATGCCAAACCAGGTGGGCATCTCAAGTTCAATGATGCCTGATTCGCGACTCGTTGGTACGTTTGGCAATTCGTTAGAGCGCGTTGCTGTTGTGACGAGCAGCGGGCGTAACTTTCCAGATCGAATTTGTTGTAGGGGTGACGTAATCATGTCGAACATCAAGGGCGAGTCACCATTCAACTGAGCAACAGTTGCTTCGCCGGTGCCCTTGTAAGGCACGTGTGTTGCGCGAATGCCAGTTTGTTGAGACAGTATCTCAAAAAATATGTGGCCGGCTGAACCAACGCCAAACGAGGCATAGTTCAGTTTTTCGGGATTCGCCTTCGCATAGGTGACGAGCTCGGCAATCGAATTGATGGGTAAGGCGGCATTGACCGTCAGTACAAAGGGTGCCTCAAGTACTTTTGAGATAAACGTAAAGTCAGCGACCGAGTCGTACGGTAATTTTGCTCTGACTGCCGGCTGCACAATATGCGAAATAGAATTCATGCCAATCGTGTAACCATCGGGGGCTGCCGTGGCGGTTGCATTCAGGCCGATTGTTGTACCCGCACCAGGACGATTGACGACAATGACAGGTTGCTTCCAACGCGCTGAAAGCTTTTGAGCCAACGAGCGGCTCGTCGCATCCGCTGAGCCACCGGCTGGGAAGGGTACGATCAGAGTGACGGCCTTATTTGGAAATACTTCGGATTGAGCATGCAAGCTTGGTACGCATAATGCAAAGCTAAAGAAAAAAGATAGTTTTAATGCTCGGCTGGCAAAAATATTCATTCGTGATGACTCCGCATGCGTTTTAGTTGGTTTTTGGTGCGCTGAGTGTCGTGCGATGCATGTGCCGCCGCTGCGGTAGTTTGAAATCACCTGTCGCGCGGTGCAAGGCAGCATAGTTATCCCATAGAACGATATCTCCAACGCGCCAAACATGTCGGTACACAACTTCTGGTCGAATGACATGGTTGACGAGAGTTTCAATTAATTCTTCAGAGGCTTGTGCTGACAAACCGAGGACTTGACTAATGACACCCTGAACGACATGTAAACTTTTTTTACCAGTGATGGGATGTGTTCTAACCAAAGGGTGCGTAATCTCGTTGTTCTTAATTTTTTCACGCGCAGCAACAACTTCCTTGAGGTAGATATTATCTTTTGCTTTTTCGGGTGTATGCCCCACATACTCGCCATATTTTCTTGAGCTAAAGACGGCACTGAGCTGATTCACTTGTTCTTTGAGCGGCTCGGATAACGTTTCGTAGGCATGGCGCGTGCTAGCGAAGTATGTATCTCCAAGTGGACGCGTGCCGTCATGCGGTACTTCGACCGCATATAAGAATGAACCACGTGGGGGTGTTGCGACGTACCACATATCGCTATGCCAGTAACGCCCTGCATCTTCCATGCCAACAGGCTTTCCCTCGTCGAGCAGGTTCGACACGATGAAAATCTCTGGATTTTCTTTCATGTTGAAACGATCGAACACGAAGCGATCTAGGGATCCAAAGCGACGACTAAACTTGAGTTGTTGCTCTGGGGTCAGTTGTTGATCTCGGATGACTACGACACCATAGGTTTTATAAGCATCGTCAATTTCTTTAAACGTTTGTTCGTCTAAGTTATTTAGATCGACGCCGCGAATCTCGTGACCGAGTGGGGTGCCATTCAGGTGAATATCTAGGGCCATCTTTGTCTCCGAACTTATATTTTTGTTATTGCTTAAGTTAAAGCAGCTTCAATTTATTTGTAAATCATTTTTCACGATACTTCGCTCATCTGTCAAATTCAGGAAGCTATTGTTCAAGTTTGACGCCGGCCTTTTGAATGACATCCCCCCACTTTGTATATTCTGTCTTGATGAACTCTGAAAATTCTTGTGGAGACCCGCCAATCGTTAACATTCCGGTCGAATCAAGTTTGGCGCGAATAGCTGGGTCAGACACAGTTTGTTTAAGTGCTTTTGATAAAATTTCAACCCGCACAGGATCCATGTTGGCAGGGCCCACAACACCCATCCAGCCAACAGCCTCAAAGCCCGACAACCCTTGCGAGGCAATGGTCGGCACAGACGGTAGCGTGTCGATCGAATTCGCAGTACTCACCGCGAGCGCGCGCAATTCGCCTCGATTGATAAACGGTATGACCAACGGAGCTGCTTCAAAGAGCACCTCGATTTGGCCCCCTAGTAAGTCAGTCAAGGCGGCGGACCCGCCCTTGTAGGGTACATGCTGCATTTTTATGCCAGCGACTTGTTTGAACATTTCTTGAGTCAAATGGCTGGTAGATCCGTTGCCAGGCGAGCCGAAATTTAGGCTGTTTGGTTTCGCATTGGCTGCGGCAATCAGGTCGGCTACCGATCGGATATTTGATTTTGAGGATACGACGAGTGTTTGTGCGACCGCGGCGACGGCCATGATTGGCGTGAAGTCTTTACGTGGATCGTAATTTGCTTCTTTGAAAAGATGGGGAGCAATTCCTAGAGGCCCGCTTGCATTCATACCCAGGGTGTAGCCATCAGGTGGCATGCGAATCAGATACTTACTTCCAATCGTGCCGCCCGCACCCGCTTTGTTATCAATAATGATTGGTTGCCCTAAATATTTCGTGAGACCTTCTCCGATCAGACGCGCCAGAGAGTCAACCGCTTGCCCTGCTGGATAAGCCACGACGACGGTAATTGGCCTGTCCGGAAAAGTCTCTTTCGTTTGTGCGCCAACTTCTGTTGTAGAGGCCATGACCGCTACGACCGCGAAGAGCTTTAGAAAGGTGAAGGCCATCTGTTATTTCCTAGTATTGAGCGAAGCGAGCTTGTCTGTCTAGTATAGGGCGAGCCTATGACACTAGTATTGGGTAAAAACCACCTCGCTGCAGTGCACAAAATTAGATCTAAACGCTATACGGAAGTCGCCCTCGAGATGTTTCAGTGCGGGTGTGAGCAGCAACATTCTTTTGGCTTGACGGATGTTAGACCGAGTTTTAAGGTGAAGGGCGCTGCCTAGGGTCAGTACGCTCATCGGATCACTAGAATCCTGACAGCGAAAAATAGAGACAAGGATCTTCATCATATGAATATAAGAAAACTCATCGCAGCCTCGCTGATCTT
>CAIYCP010000224.1 GCA_903924715.1 uncultured beta proteobacterium | reverse complement strand
TTAGAAATGTGTGATTGCTTGATGTGCTCATCGGCAAACATTTCTGGCACGTTGTAGACCGGGCCCGCAGGCACGCCTGCTTTGTTCAGGTTATCGACCCAGTAGGCAACCGTCTGTGTGCGAAAGACTTCGTTAAGCGCTTGATTACATTTGGCACGATTGACCGCGCGGGTCTTTTCGTTTGCAAAGTCAGGGTCTGCCATCCAGTCTGGGCGCTTGGCGAGTTCGCATAAACGCACCCAATTACCTTGACCTGAGGCACCCAGGTTAAAGACACCATCGCTGGCCTCAAACAGGCCCATTGGGCTTGAGGTTGGATGGTCGTTGCCAGCTTGACCTGCGACGTCACCTTCGTTGAGATAGCGTGCCGCCTGAAAATCCATCATCGCAATTTGCGCGTGCAACAGCGAGGCGTGTACCCATTGCCCCTTACCAGAGCGCTCACGCTCGAGCAGCGCGGTCAGAATGCCAATGCCGGCATATAAGCCTGCGCTCATGTCGGCAACGGCTAAGCCAGCACGAACTGGGCCTTGGCCAGGGATACCCGTGACGGACATCAAGCCGCCCATGCCTTGCATGATCTGGTCAAAGCCGGGGCGCGACGCGTAAGGGCCTTCTTGGCCATAGCCCGAGATACTGGCCAAAATAATGCGTGGGTTCACTTTAGCGAGTGACTCGTAGTCAACACCCAAGCGGTTTTTAATGTCTGGTCGCCAGTTTTCAACGACGACGTCGGCAGTCTTTACCAAACGCATCATGATGTCGAGTGCGCCGGGCTTTTTGAGGTTCAATGTGATCGCCCGCTTGTTGCGGTTCAGGTTTTGAAAGTCGCCACCTTCGCGGTTGGCGGCAAACATGCCTTCGTTAGGATCGACGCCTTTTGGGGGTTCAATGCGGATCACGTCTGCGCCGAAGTCGGCGAGCAGGCGCACACAGTTTGGACCCGCGCGTACACGGGACATATCGAGAACTTTAAGGTTGGAAAGTGCTGAAGAGGCCTGAATTTTTGACATGATTTTCGATTTAGATTGAAAGGCAAAGGCGGTCGGGCAGATTTTTCTGTCATTTCTAGTGTACTGCCGACTTTCGAAGTCTTTTATATGTTGCTTTGGGTGTTTTTGCAAGTGATACTGCTAGACTAGCAGCGATTAACAATGTCCAAAAAGGGGAATTTTCGTGGCAGACTCAAGTACAGAAAAAAAAATCATCGTCGGCAGCATCGTTGCCGAGAAAAAGGGCGCGATCGGCACCATTCTGATCTCAAACCCCAACAAAATGAACGCCATGTCAGTGCAGATGTGGACAGACTTGCCTAAAGCGATTCGGGCCTTTGACGCCGATCCTGAGGTACGGGTCATTGTGATCGTGGGGCAGGGTGAAAAAGCCTTTGTGTCGGGCGCTGATATTTCGCAGTTTGATACCTTGCGTGCTTCGCCAGAAACTCAGTTGGCCTACGAAGATGCTGTGTCAGATTCAATGAATGCGCCAGTCGAGTGTTCAAAGCCCGTGATTGCGCAAATTCGTGGCTTTTGTTTTGGCGGCG
>CAIYCP010000223.1 GCA_903924715.1 uncultured beta proteobacterium | reverse complement strand
ATTCCTTCAAACTGCGCGATTAAGCCTTCTAAGGTGTCCGAGGTATAGCGCGTGGCGTGTTTGACGCGATATTCATCGGGCAACAAGCTTGACGTTTTGGCATCGAAGATTTGCCAGGCGATTGCTCCGGGCTGGGTCAGCACCTTGGCACCCATGCCTGAATAAATGTAATTTCGAAAATCGCTTCCTTCATCCACAAAGCGCTGACCTTCAGCGTTGACGACAATCCCCAGTGAGAAGTAATTTTTTTGCTGATTCAATAAATTGATGTCACCGTAGGGCGGCGCGTTTAAATCGTAGAAGACGGCATGACAACCTGTCCAGTGACCATGCGCCACACCGCCGACATTGATTGCCATGTCGATGCCGTCGCCCGTGTTGTAGCGTGAACCTCTCACTTTGGCCATGTCCCAGTTTGGTCCCAGGTACATTGAGCGCCACTTCAAGTTGGCATGAAAGCCGCCGGTCGCCATGACAACTGTCTTGGTTGAAATATGTTGTTGTGTACCTTCGGTTTCAACGTCAATCGTCCAACCGTGATCAGTGCGCGTTAAGCCCATGGCCCGTGTGGCATAGCGCAAATGAATGTCTGATTTTTCGGCATATTTGTAGAGTGTTTGCATTAACCCTAGGCCGCCACCCGAGACTTCGACCGTTAAGCCACCCCAGAACTTATGTTTGCCATCTACTTTAAAGGCTTGTCTGCCATAGAGCGGAACAAAGCGAACGCCGTGCTGTGTCATCCAAAGCATGGTGGGCAGACTTTCTTGTACGACCGTATGCAAGACGTCTGCATCTGCGCGATAACCACTCATAGCGATCACTTCGTCGTAAAACTGATCTTTGGTGTAAGTGCCAAAGTCGCTGTTGCGTAATTCTTCAGGATGTAGATCGGGCATTAATTTGACCAAATCATCTGCACCGTCATAGGCGATTCTGAAGGCGCCACCGGTATAAGCAGAGTTACCGCCACGATGCTCGTGTGGTGCGCGTTCGATCACCAAGACGTTGCCACCCGCTTCTTGCGCTGAAATGGCTGCACATAAAGCGGCGTTACCGCCACCAATGACAACCACGTCATAGACGGTACTCGTTGCTGCATGATTCACAAATCTGCTCCTTAAAGTAATACGCTCAAGGCGCGACCAACGGCGCCTGCGTTGCGTGTCTGGCCTACTGTGCGACAGGCGGTCAGCGCCTGTCGTGCTTGTTCAGTTGTCATCACTGTTACCGCTAAATCCATAAATTTTGCATCGACTTGTTCATCGTTCATGGGTCGTTCAATACTACCCAGTGCGTGAACGACATGATGGTGTAGGCTGCGTCCATCGCGCAAGCTAATGGTGACTTTAGCCTCATCCACCCGAAGACCAGGTTCAATCTCAACCTGCACTTTTGTGCGAAGTGCTGTCACGTCAGGGTTTTGTACGGCAGCGTCCGAATATTGTCTTGCCTGACTTTTTCCTTCGTGCGTCACGATTGCAGCCGAGTGCTGCACGCTGAACTTTCCTTCTAGCCCGGTCGTGGGAGCACTTTTTCCGGTGAGTTCGAGCACCAAGGGGTGAACCTTTAGATCAATCTGCATGACGTCAGCTGGGTTGAATTGATGTTGCTGACGCAGGGTCAGGCAGCCATCGATAATCGGATGAATCACCAGGCCGCAGGCATAGGGTTTAAAACTATTTTCAAGGGTATGCCAAACCGTACCTAAGCCCTCAGTCATTTTTTCAAAATGTTGCTCAGTTGATAAAACGTGTGCAAAACCGCGAGGGGCTTCAATGGCGCGCAACGAACTGGTAAACCCAGTTTGAGCCATGAGTGCTGCGCTTAGACCACTTTGTGCCGCGCGCCCGGGGTGTAGGCTTTTACACATTGTGCCAAAGACTTCGCGTAACCCAGCTGCCTGTGTTGCTGCGATGCCAAGTGCCCAAGACATTTGTTGCGTATTGAGCTTGAGTGCGCGACCGACTGCCGCAGCCGCACCGAAGCCACCGACTGTACCCGTAACATGCCAGCCGATATCGTAATGAGCTGGGCATACACCCAGCGCGATTCGACATTCAACTTCAATCCCCAAGACAATCGCCTCGACGAAGGTGTTGCCGTCGATCGGGTGATACTCAGCCAAAGCCAGCAAGGCCGATAGCACCGGGCCGCTCGGGTGCACCAGCGTTGCCATATGCGTATCGTCAAAATCGAGGACGTGCGAACTAATGCCATTAAATAATGCGGCATTCAGTGCGTCGACGCGTTCGTGTCGACCAATGACACTTGCCTGTGGTGCACCGATAAAAGGGCGCATGGCGTTCATCGCGTTCAGTAAGGCGGGATGACGTGCGCCGCCTAAGGCGCAACCGGCCCAATTGACCAGACTGCGTACGGCGATTGCGCGGACTGCTTCAGGAATTTTTGCGCCATCAAAAGTTGTGATGAAGGTTGCAAGTGCTTCTGTCGTACCCATGTTGACTCAGTCTGTATTGTTGTAATCAGGTTGTCATGAAAAAAAATCTACTCGGCTTTTAACTTCGCTTTATTTATTACCTCGGTCCACTTGACGACTTCTTCGCGAATCAACGCATCAAATTGTTCAGGTGATTGGCCGCCTGGTTCGGCGCCCATGGCCGCGAGCTGTTTCTTCATATCGTCAGCCTGCAAAACGGCAGCAACGTCTCGATTCACTTTGGCAATCACTGTCGCAGGGGTGCCGGTCGGTGTGACGATTCCCCACCATTGCAAGACTGAGTAACCCGCGATCTCATTTGCAATCGGTGGCACAGAGGCAATGGCAGAAAACGCCTGGGGCGTGGTGACCCCGAGTGCTTTGAGGCGACCATTTTTGATGTGTTCAATCAGAGCAGGTACTGGGCCAAAAAAAGCTTGTACTTGCCCGCCCATCAGGTCGGTTAACGCGGGGCCCGTACCCTTGTAAGCGATATGCGTCATTTCTATCTTGGCCATCAACGCGAACAGCTCACCTGCTAGATGGGGTGAGCTTCCGACGCCTGCTGAAGCGTAGTTAATAGAGCCCGGTTTGGCACGCGCCAGTGCAATAAATTCTTTGACAGAGTTGATCGGACTTGAGCTGCTGACCACCAGGACCAGTGGTCCGGAGGCCGCCAACACCACGCCCTTAAAGTTTTTTTCTGGATCAAAGGCGAGATTTTTATATAGCGCACCATTAATCGCATGACTCGGTGAGGCCATCAGTAGCGTGTAGCCATCGGCGGCTGCTTTCGAAACCATATCGGTGCCAATCGAACCCCCAGCACCTGCTTTATTTTCGATGACAACGGTTTGCCCCCAAGTGAGGGTCAGCTTCTGTCCGATTGCGCGCGCAAGGATATCCGCACCCCCGCTTGTTGGGTATGGGACAACCATGCGTACTGTCTTGTCTGGATAAGGCAGTTGGGCCCAGGCCGGGTTGAGACTCAAGATGAGGAGCAAACCAAATAGCATTTGTCTGAGTTTGCTTCGATCGTTCAACATATTGAGCTCGTTTTTTTAAAAATAATTGTAT
>CAIYCP010000222.1 GCA_903924715.1 uncultured beta proteobacterium | reverse complement strand
GTATAATTCGCCCCTTGGATTCGTCCAGAACTCCAATCAGCCGCATCTCGCGCGCCTTAGATTGGGCGGTTAGCTCAGTGGTAGAGCACTGCCTTCACACGGCAGGGGTCACAAGTTCGAAACTTGTACCGCCCACCAAAAATATCAATAAAATCAATAACTTGAAGATCTAGCTTCATGGCGATTGTTGTGCGTACGGATTTTGTACGGATATGCGCTCAAGACTAACCCACGATGCGCCACAGAGGCTGGCCTGCCAACGTTTGACATGACAGCATGGTACGGACTCATGCTACCTAGTGCCACGCCCAATGCTATTCAAGAACAACTTTCCGCTGACGTTAGAGCCGTGCTCGCACAACCTGACGTACGTGAGCGTTTCGCTGGGCTCGGGGTCATCGCAGACGGCATGAACCCAAAACAGTTTGAAGCCTTTTTAGCGAAAGAATATGCCAAGTTAGGCAGCTTCATTGAGCGTAACCGTGCCCAATTAAGTCAATAATCATCGCCTGTCATTAACAGGGATTGTTGCGACAATACATTTTAAGGATGGCGAGCACGTGAGCGCGTTACACAAATTTTTATCTGTTGGTGACTTCGAACGCGAAGCAAAAAAACGTCTGCCAAAAGCCGTCTTTGAGTACGTGCGCGGCGGCACAGAAGATGAAGTCGCATTGAACGGAAACCGTGCCGTGTTTGAGCAATTGGTGTTTCGCGCACGCGGCCTACGCGACGTCTCGACACGCAGCCAAGCGGTCACAGTGTTGGGGCACACCTATGCAAGCCCCTTTGGTTTTGCCCCGACGGGGGTGAACTCGATTGTGTGTCGCGATTGCGACAGCAAGCTTGCACGTGAGGCGGCTCGTTCGCAACTACCCTATATCGTTAGCGGAGCCTCAAACGTCGCAATTGAGACCCTCAGCAAGCTCGCCCCTCATTGTTGGTATCAAGGTTATTTTCCGGGCGACCGTACGCGAATCGGTAATATTGCCGACCGTCTTGACGCAGCAGGGGTCCGAACCATCGTTGTCACAATTGATACCTGTGTGGGCGCCAATCGCGAAAACAATCAGCGCAACGACTTTACGATTCCGTTTCAACTCACCACCAAACTGATTGGCAGCGGCTTGATGCATCCACGCTGGCTGCTTGAGGTGTTTGCCAAAACAATGTTCACGACGGGCACGCCACGTTTTGTCAACATGTACGAAACCATGGGGCCCTCGATCACAGAAAACACAACCGATGGTTTTCGTGCCGGACGTGATCGGTTAAGCTGGGAAGACCTAAAGTGGCTGAGAGACCGCTGGCCCGAAAAACTTCTTGTGAAAGGCGTGATGCACCCTAAAGACGCTGAGATCGCTGCATCCGTGGGCATGGATGCCGTCATTGTTTCGAATCATGGCGGGCGGCAACTCGATAGCGCGATTGCGCCGCTGCAAGCCTTACCCGATGTGATTCGCAGTGTCCCCAAGACCTTGCCGGTCTTGATTGACGGAGGCTTTAGACGAGGCACCGATGTGCTTAAGGCGATCGCCCTTGGTGCCAAACTTGTTTTTATAGGCCGCCCGCAACTTTACGGCGCCGCGGTGGCCGGTACAGAAGGCATCGCAAAGGTCGTCGATATTTTGCGCAGCGAAATTGATCGAGACTTGGCTTTATTGGGCTGCAAAGACTTAAGCGAGGTGAGCCTAGACCTTGTCAGTATTCGCAACGCTCCGCTTATCTCAACTACTCAAATCGACTAGTCCTTAGAACTACTTGCAGCAATTCTTACTAAATGGCAATGCTCTAAGTTAAAGTTTTTATAGCGATCCTTACTAAATGGCAATGATCTAAATTATCCACAAGCGTTATTGTTCGTGCCTATAAAAGATTCTGCTCTTCGAATTTTTTATACGGTGCAGCTAAAAACAATGGTGTCTTGTGGGTAAACAATCATGCGTATCTTGTTGATAGAAGATGAGCAAGACATGGCTCGTTATCTAATCAAAGCCCTGAACGAAATCCAGTACGAAGTGGTTCACGCCTGCGACGCCGCGACTGGCTTGGCTCTTGCCATGTCTGAGCAATGGGATCTATTAATTGCCGATCGAATGCTGCCCTTTGAGCAAGACGGCCTAGAAATTATCAAAGCGGTACGCGAAGACGGTAAGCAGTTTCCTATACTGATACTGAGCGCTCTGGCCAGTTTAGGCGAGCGTGTCCGTGGTCTGCGCGAAGGCGGGGACGATTATTTAACTAAGCCATTCGCCTTATCAGAATTAAGCGCAAGAATCGAAGCCTTGTTGCGGCGCAACGACCGCATCAAACCTGAAAAAGCGGATAACCACCTAATTGTCATTGCGGATCTGGTCGTTAACTTACGTATCCGCAAAGCGTACCGAGCCGATAAACCCATTCTTTTACAACCACGCGAGTTTCATTTACTCGAGTATCTCGTAAAGAATCAAGGACAAGTTGTCACCAGAAATATGTTGCTAGAGTCAGTTTGGAATTTTCACTTTGACCCTGGCACCAATGTGATTGATGTCCAAATCAGTCGGTTGCGCAGCAAAATCGATAAAGGGTTTGACCCGCCACTACTTCATACGATCCGAGGCGTCGGCTACAAACTCGGGCCTGCTTAACGAACACAACCTTGCCAAACGGCAACGTTCAGCACACGTATTGGTCAAACCAAGTCAGTACAATTTGCCCGCGTTCTATAACTCTCATGATCACAGCGAGAAACGCTATGAAGGATCTGCATGTTTTTGCGTAATAAACGATTTTTTTATGCCGCCTGTCTCATTTTGATGGCAATTCTGATTGGGTGGATGAGCCTGTCGCCATCAGAGCAGCCTGCGACTAGACCGAACGCAGCAGTGAGCGACAAAGACACCATTTCTATTACCGATAAACAAGCATTGCTTGTAAAAATTGAAACCGCACACGAGTTCGAATTTGCAATTCAGAGACGTGCAGTTGGCATCGTGGATTTCAACCAAGAAAAAACCGTCCAAGTCTTTAGTCAATATCAGGGGCGAATTAAACAAGTTTTAGTCACGGCCGGAGATAACGTGACATTGAATCAGCCGCTTTTTTCAATCGAAAGCCCTGACTTTTTACAGGCGACCTCAACTCTCATCTCAACGGCTGGTGTACGCGTTCTCGCTAGCCGAGCTCTCGACCGTGTCAAGAAAATGGCCGGAATTCAAGCGTCATCGCAACGTGACCTAGATCAAGCAGTGTCCGACCAGCAAACCGCAGAAGGTAATTACCGTTCTGCGCGTGATGCGTTGCGAATTTTTGGAAAAACTGATACCGAAATCGATTCGATCATTTCGTCTAAAAAGGTCAATGCTGAACTCATGGTGCTCAGCCCCATCGCAGGAAAAATCATCAGCCGCAACGCTCAGCCGGGTCTGCTCGTACAGCCAGGAAGTACTCCGGCACCCATCACTGTCGCAGACCAAACCACGATGTGGATCGTTGCCAACATCCCTGAAACTGAATTAGCGTTTATTAAGGAAGGTCAAGAGCTCATCGCCTCGGTCAATGCACTACCCGGCACAACCTACCAAGGGAAAATTGTCAACATTGGCGCCGCTGTAGATCCGGCCACACGTCGCGTTGCAGTCAGAGCTGAAATTCCTAATGTCGATAAAGTGTTACGCGCACAAATGTTGGCGAGCTACGTCATCAAGACCAACGTTGCTGAAAAATCGATAGCGATTCCAACCGAGAGCATTGTTCGCGAAGGTGACGGCACGATTACAACCTTCGTCACAAACGACGACAGAACTTTCAAACGCCGAAGCATCACCACTGGTTTAACTCAAAATAACCGAGTTCAAGTCTTAGCTGGCCTGGCATCAGGCGAAAAAATTGCATCGGATGGCGCGTTATTTTTAAGTAATGCCCTTGCATTGCAATCGCGCTGAACTCTTTGTCTTCATGCAATCACGATACTTAAACGCTTAAAGGCACCCCTTGCTCCGTGGTCTGATTTCTTTCGCATTATCCAAGCGCTCGATCGTTATCTGTGGCCTGCTTGTCTTCATTATTGGAGGCTTAATCAGCTTCACCAAGCTGAACATTGAAGCCTATCCAAATCCAGCGCCAGTCATTCTAGAAATTACTGCGCAAGCGCCAGGGCTCTCGGCCGAAGAGATGGAGCTCTATTACACACGACCGTTAGAAATTGGCTTAGCTACGACGCCTGGCGTAGATATCATCCGTTCGACGTCCTTTTACGGGCTGTCGTTCGTGCGTGTCACCTTCAAGTACGGCATCGATTATTATTTTGCCTACACCCAAGCGGCCCTGAATTTGCAACAGAAGGTCAATTTACCGAACAATATTCAGCCCCAAATACAGGCCTCAAGTCTAGTCGGTGAGATCCTGCGCTATCAGGTCGTTGGGCCTGAACATTTTGGCTTAACCAACTTGCGTACGCTGCAAGATTGGGTGATCACAAAACGTCTACTTTCGATTCCAGGTGTCGCTCAAGTGGTCACTTGGGGTGGCACAACCAAAGAGTATCAAGTACAAGCCGATTTGCAGAAGCTTGAAGGCTATAACATCACCATCCCGCAACTGATTACCGCAATTTCTAACTCAAACACGAACGTCGGTGGCCGAACGGTCAATATTGGTCAGCAATCGGTCAACGTTCGAGGCCTTGGACTGATCTCCGATCCGGCCGACATCGAAAATATCGTACTCAGCCAGACCGGCGCCACTCCTGTGCTAATTCGAGATGTCGCAGAAGTTGCTATCGGCTATGCGCCACGCTTAGGGCGTGCCGGAAAAAATAATGAAGACGATATTGTCACAGGCGTTGTCGTGATGAATCGAACACAACAAACAAACGATGTGATTGGACGCGTCAAAACAGAGGTTGATCGGATTAACGCCGAAAGTGTCTTGCCACCCGGCGTCAAGATTGAACCGTATTACGAACGCAGCAGTTTAGTCAACGTCACCACGCACACTGTTTTACACAATCTGGTGTTTGGCTGTCTGTTGGTGTTTTTAATTCAATGGATATTTCTGGGTGATTTGCGCAGCGCAATTATCGTAAGCGCCAACATCCCTGTGGCCTTGTTTTTTAGCATCATGATCTTAGTGATGATAGGCGAATCGGCAAATCTGCTCTCCGTCGGCGCGGTCGATTTTGGCATCATTGTTGATTCTGCAGTCATCTTGGTTGAAAATATTTTTAGAAATTTTCAAAAATCTGAAATTGAACAAAGACTATTGCTGGGTGATAGCCAGCTAAGCGATGCACAGGCGGTAGCAACTCAGCAGACTCAGCGGGGCTGGAGCCACCGACTTAAGATGATTATGCTGAGCGCTACGCAAGTCGATCGGTCTGTGTTGTTTTCTTCGGCAATCACGGTAGCAGCGTTTATCCCGTTATTCACAATGCAAGGTGTGGAAGGCCAAATATTTAACCCAATGGCGCGCACCTATGCCTATGCGCTCTTGGGCGCTCTTTTTGCAACATTCACCCTCACACCCGTTTTATCATCGTTACTGTTACCGAAGGTGATTCATGAAAAAGAGACTGTCATTGTTCATGCAATTCGTAACAGTTATCGACCAATCTTGCGCTGGGCATTAGAAAAGCGCAAAACAACTGTCGGACTCGGTTTGGCATTTCTGCTGTTTTCGATGCTTTTATTTCCACGCATTGGTACCGAATTTTTGCCTGCGTTAGAAGAAGGAAATTTATGGATTAGAGCCTCAATGCCCTCCACGATTTCGCTCGAGGCCGGCGTCGAACAAGTCAAAAAAATGCGCGAAATTCTCAAGACGCATCCTGAAGTCATTACCGTTGTTTCACAACATGGCCGGCCCGATGATGGCAGCGACCCAGCAGGTTTTTATAATGTAGAGCTTTTTGTAACGCTCAAACCGTTCGAAGAATGGCACAGCGGTTACGTTAAGAGCATGTTGGTCACCGATGTGCAGCAAGAGTTTTTCTCTCAATTTCCTGGTATCGAGTTTAATTTTTCTCAATATATCCAAGATAACGTCGAAGAAGGTCTGTCGGGCGTCAAGGGGGCAAACTCAGTCAAAATTATCGGACCTGATTTAGCGGTTTTAGAACAGCTTTCGGACCAAGTCCTGCATGAAATGAGCACAATCAAAGGCGTTGAAGACCTAGGTGTGTTTCACGTCTTAGGACAGCCAAACTTAAACATAAAAATTGACCGTGAAAAATCGGCTCGCTTTGGCCTAAATACTGGCGATGTGAATTCAATTATCCAAGCTGCAACGGGTGGTTATCAAGCAACGACCGTGCTTGAAGGCGATCGACAGTTTGGCTTAACAGTTCGACTCGCACCTCGAGATCGCTCAGACATTGAAGCCATTCAAAGTTTAAAAATAAGTTATGCCAATGCCAATGGCGGCATCACCTACATACCCTTATCCGAAATCGCGACCATCAAACTTGAAACCGGAGCGTCTTACATATTTCATGAGCGCAATCAGCGCTATATACCAATCAAATTTAGCGTGCGTGGTCGCGACCTAGGAAGCACCGTGACCGAGGCTCAACAGCGTTTAGAGAAGAATGTCGCCTTGCCGACTAGCTACCGTTTTGATTGGGCCGGCGAGTTTGAAGAACTGCAACAAGCCAAAGCGCGTTTACAAGTCGTACTTCCTATTGCTTTAGCCATCATATTGCTCTTGTTATATACCTTGTTCAATTCTTTAAGAGACAGTTTGCTGACCATCGCAGCGATCCCCTTCTCGATCGCGGGTGGAATCATCGCGCTGTATGTTTCGGGTCTGAACATGAGCATCTCTGCAGCCATTGGTTTCGTGTCACTTTTTGGGGTATCTGTGATGAATGGGATTCTAGTCATCAGCTACTTCAATGAACTCGTCGCACAGGGCAAAGACACTGCTCAGGCAATGTACGAGGCTGCTGACCAACGGATGCGTCCGATGCTAATGACGGCACTATCTGCTTGCATCGGGCTATTACCGGCAGCACTTTCAAACGGCATCGGCAGCGAGGTTCAAAAACCGCTCGCGGTTGTGGTTGTTGGTGGCATGCTCCTTGGCCCCATCATGCTTCTGATTGTTGCGCCAGCCTTGCAAGTCATCGTGATGGAATGGTCAGACAAGCGACAAAAACGGAAACTTGCACGTGAAGCGTTGCGCAGTGGTGAACAGAGATGAGCGTATCCATGACCAAGTCGATGAGCAGTTGGGTTAAACGCCAAGGGATTTTGACAATATCTCTATTGATCAGCGGCTGTGCTGTTGGCCCAGACTTTTCACGACCCGCAGCCCCCGAAACAAGTCGCTTGACACGCGATCCGATCGTGACAACAACGTCAAGCGCCGGACCAACCGGAGAAGCACAAACGCTTGAACGTGGTACCGCCCTGCAAGCCGATTGGTGGAAGCTTTACGGCTCTGCGCAACTGAATGCGCTTATTGAACTTGCACTGAAGAATAATCCAACAATCGACTCTGCACGAGCTGCGCTTAAACAAAGCCAAGCGTACGCCTCGGCACAGCAAGGCTACTTTTTCCCAACAATTCAAGCCGGTTTATCCCCGACCCGGCAAGCAAATTCTGGGACGATATCGCCAACGCTCACGTCGGGCGATACTCCATTTACACTCAACACTGCACAAGTTTCTGTCGGGTTTTCGCTTGACGTGTTTGGACTGAATCGCCGAACACTTGAGTCTCTTAAGGCTCAGGCAGAAAATCAAAAATTCTTGCTTGAAGCTGCAAAACTTTCGCTAGCAACCAACATCGTGTCTGCCGTCGTACAACAGAGCGCTTTACAGGCGCAGCTTAAATCAACCGAAGACATCATCGCAGCGAGCAAGCGTTCGTTAGTGTTACTGGAGCAGCAGGCAGTCATTGGCTATGTGTCGAGAATTGACGTCGCAGCCCAAGAAACAGCTTTAGCCCAAAATGAACAGTTATTGCCTGCCATTCGTAAGCAACTTGAGCAAACTCGAAATCAGATCGCCGTACTGACAGGGTCTATGCCCTCGCAAGCAGGTCTCGATCATTTTGAAATCGACGAATTCAAGTTACCAACTTCACTTCCTTTAAGCCTGCCCTCACAAATTGTCGACCAGCGGCCTGATGTGCGCGCCGCTGAGGCTCAGCTTCACTCTGCAAGCGCACAAGTCGGGGTTGCAATTGCCAGCAGATTGCCGCAAATTTCACTTTCAGCTATTTTTGGTGGTGCTGCTGTACCCTTCAATCAAATGTTTAACAGTAGCAATCAATTTTGGGGGCTCTCTGGAAATATCTCACAGACCATTTTTGATTTTGGAACATTAAAATATCGTCAAGTCGCCGCAGAGGCGGGCTTAGAGCAAGCAAGTGCCCAATATCGCTTCACGGTACTGGGTGCATTTCAAAACATTGCCGATACGTTATACGCACTGGACGAAGATGCTAAAACGCTAGCGGCAGCAGTACGTGCTGAGACCGCAGCTAAAAAGACCTTCGATTTAACTCGGCAGCAGCTGGCCATCGGAGCCGTCAACGCCTTCACTCTAATTTTGGCTGAGCAAGCCTATCGGCAAACGACAGTCACTCGTATCAATGCACAAGCTAGTCGACTGATGGACACCGCAGCCTTGTTCCAAGCACTCGGCGGTACCTGGGAGCATCTGCCCCCCGAGGGATAGGTCAAGAGCCCCTGCTGCAACCCACCAGACTGGCGCAATTATTCACCGCTCAACAACCGAGGGTAGTTTTTGTCGCGGCGAACGATGAAAAATATTGGACATGATGACTAGTCAGCTTTGATGTTGAGCGTTTGAACGAGCTGTTTATATTTGACAAGTTCGGCTTGCACAAAAGTAGAAAATGCTTCAGGTGTTGCTGCGCCTTCAGTTTGCAACCCTTGCTCTTCGAGTGTTTTTTTGGTCTTCGGATCTGCCATCGCTACTTTGACTGCTTTGTCAATTTGCGCAACCAGTGTCGGTGGCATGCCCTTTGGCCCCATGATTGAGTACCAATTTGTGACATCGAAACCTTTGATCCCAACTTCAGTAAATGTTGGGATATCAGGCAATTGCGACAACCGCTTTGGCGTTGAAATTGCCAGAGCTTTGAGTTTGCCAGAGCGGATTTGCTCAAGCACAGGCGGCAAAGTATCAAAGTTCATCGTAATTTGACCCGCGAGCAAATCAATGATGGCCTGGCCACTCCCCTTGTACGGAATATGGTTCAGCGAAATGCCCGCGATTTGTGAAAATAACGCACCCGCCAAGTGTTGGGTACTACCGATGCCCGACGAGCCATAGGTCAAGACGCCGGGTTTGGTCTTGGCCAACGCGATCAAGTCAGCCACCGTGTTGACCGGCACTGCAACGTTCACCACCAAAACATTGGGCACGTAGCCTAAGTAGGTAATCGGCGTAAAGTCAGTCGCAGGGTTGTAGGGGATATTTTTTAAGACAAAGGGTGAAATCGCATTCGAATTCGAATGTCCCATTAACAAGGTGTAGCCGTCAGGTGCCGACTTGGCCACGTTATCTGCGCCAATGGTGCCTGCTGCACCTGCTTTGTTTTCAACTACGAACGACTGCCCTAAAGCCGCTGTCATGGTCACACTGAGCGCGCGTGCAACGATATCTGTGCCGCCGCCCGTCGCAAAAAGGCAATCGAGTAAGCGGGAAGATTGATGACTTTGCTAGTATTAGTCGTTTAAATTACAGGGCGAAATTTGATGGCGTCTGCAGTCCAGCGACACGGTAGTTCTAAATTACTTTAATCCACTCATTATGAATTGATTCACGGGCCGATTGTTGTAACGGTTTATTCGAAAGAGATTGCTGTAGATTTAACAGCCATTTTTATTAACCTGTTGTTGAACCAGTGTCAGTTCATCATTCGCACTTTATCGAGCTTAGCTGTGACTACGTCATGGCTCAGATGGCCATAGTTTTTTTCGATCATTGCGACTGAAGTACCGGTCAGTTTAGCAACGATGAAAGAATCCATACCCCCCATAATCATTTCAGATATGGCGGTGTGCCGAAGCGAGTACAGCACTACGCCCCCTGGTAATTTGGCGCGAGTGACGGCATCTCTAAAGGGTTTTTTCCAGCTGTCTTTGTTCCAAACCTGCCCGTAGCTTGTCGCCAGCAATGGCGCTGCAGGCGTCTTGTCCTGACTTGCCGAGGCAAAGAAATTAGAGGCAGCTGTGGAAATTGCCACTGTTCGCAAGCCGGTCTTGCCCCGTAATGTGATGACACCCTGCGCTTTATTGAAATCAGCCACTGTGAGCGTTGCGAGCTCTCCCGGACGCGCTCCAGTGAGTAAGGCGGCACGGACTAGCATCGCGAGATCGTCTGGGCACGCTGTGAGCAGGGCGGTGCGAGCCTCCATGCTCAAAAAGGCATCTTTGCGACGAGCGCCAACTTGACTAAAGGGTTTAACGACAGCCCATGCGTCGTCGCTTCCGACCATACGATTGACGTGAGCATGAGTAAGAGCTGCCTTCAGGTTGGCTAAATTTCGATTTGCCGAATCTTTTGACCGACGGATTTCCTCATCGTCGGCGTCGTCATCTTTGTTGATTTGATCGTTTAGCCACTTGCGGACCTGCAAGCTCGTAAGCTTGGCTAACAAGACGCGTCCAATAGAGGCGTTATCCACCAAGCGTGTGAAGCGACCTCGGGCATCTTTTGCCGTAGCGGTGCGACCTTTGTCCTCAAGCGCAAGCACGTAGGCGTCTGTGGCGGCTTTTACGGTAATTGGGGTGGTATCAATCCCGTTTTCGGAGAGTGCCAACCACTCGCGAGCCGCTTTCGCTGCGCTGTCAAAGGACTCATGCGTACCGAGTGCGTGATACAGGCTCTTGCCGTCCTCGTTGCGCCGCCGCGCTATCCAAGTGCCTGTGCCGGTCTCAGGCTTTCGATAACCGAGTGCCACATATTTTTCGAGTGTTGCCCAGTAAGGCTCTCGCCGTGCTGTTAGTCGTTCACGCTTTGTCTTGCTATCTATTTTGTTTGCCATGAGGTATTTATGCGTACGGATTTCGTACGGATATTTTACGGCGAGCAAGGATGGATTAGAAAGGACTATTTTCATAGGTAAAACATCGTTCAGTAAAACTCTGATGGATGCTAATACACCCTAAATCCTGCCTTCACACGGCAGGGGTCACAAGTTCGAAACTTGTACCGCCCACCAAAATAATCAACAGAATCAAGCGTTTAAAAGGTCATCAAGCGAGCGATGTACGTTTGTAACCGCTAACT
>CAIYCP010000221.1 GCA_903924715.1 uncultured beta proteobacterium | reverse complement strand
CTCGGCATTTTGTTCGACTAATAAAATGTCAACGCCGTCTTGGGCGATTGATTGAATAATATTGGCGATGGTATCAACGATCGCAGGCGCTAAGCCAATTGTTGGCTCGTCGAGTAATAGCAGTTTTGGTGCTGCCATCAGTGCGCGTGCGACTGCGACCATCTGCTGTTGACCGCCGCTTAGGCTGCCCGCTCGAACAGAGAGCTTTTCGCGTAAAGCCGGAAAATATTCAAGTGAGCGTTCAAAGTCACGAGCGATGGCCGACTGATCTGAACGTTGATAGGCGCCCATTTGCAAGTTCTCAGCGACAGTCATACTTTTAAAAAGACGCCGTCCCTCAGGCACGAGGACAAGACCTTGCTGAACAAGCACATCAGTCGGGGTGCCGCGTATGTTTTTTCCGTACAGTTGTATGGCCCCACTCTGTGCGGCCAATAATCCGGTCAAGGCCTTCATGGTTGTCGACTTACCCGAACCATTTGAGCCAATAATGGTAGTGATCCTGCCGCGGGCAACTGAAAAATTGACACCCTTGACTGCAGGCACGATGCCGTAATTGATCACCAGATCAGACACCTCGAGTGCGTGTTCGGTCGTCATGCGCGTTTGCCCAAGTAAGCCGCAATGACCGCCGGGTTTGTCTTGATTTCATTTGGGGTGCCCATGGCTAAGAACACGCCGTGGTCTAGCACCACAATGCGATCGCAGATTTCCATTACGGCTTTCATATTGTGCTCAACTAACAAGATCGAGATCTTGAACTCGTCACGGATTTGTCTAAAAATCGTTAAGGCGCCGCCGACTTCGGTTTGATTGAGCCCGGTGAGGGGTTCGTCAAGACAAAGTAATTTTGGACGCGTGGCAAAGGCAATGGCGATACTGACCATGCGCTGCAAACCATGGGGTAAGTTGCCTGCGATCTCTTGCAGATGGTCAGATAAATTTAAAATGGCTGCCGTTTCGTGCACGCGTCGTTCACGCTCGCTTTTTGAACGAATCATGCTGAAGGTTGCAATCAGAATATTGTCGTAGACCGTCATGTCAGATAACAAGCTATCGTGCTGAAAGGTGCGCACCAAACCTTTATGACAAACCTGTGCGGTCGTCATTTTCGAAATATCTTCGCCAAAAAACGTGACACGACCATCGGACAGTGGGTAAAAACCACTCACGCAATTAAAGGTTGTGCTTTTACCTGCCCCGTTTGGCCCGATGAGGCCGACAATCTCGCCAGCCTGCACGTCAAAACTAAGTTCTGAGACGGCGGTCAATCCGCCAAAGCGGCGCGAGAGACGATCAACTTTTAATATCGTTTCTGTTGTCATGGAATTTTCGCGTGCCTAGTGTCTAGACGAAACTTGCGCTTTGGGGGCAAGTTTTAAAAAATTTCGAATAATGCCGACCAAACCATCTGGCATGAGTAGCACAGCGATGACAATCGCCGAACCGTAAAAAATGTGCTCATACGGCCCAAAGCCCATGGCCACCTGCGCTAATAGCGTCAAGATGGATGCGCCCAGAATTGGCCCTGCAATGTGCGACTCGCCACCCACCTTGATGTATGCAAGGGTGTACACGGCCAATAAAAAGCTAAAGTCGCCGGGGCTAATCACATTGTTTGCATGGGCAAGCAATGCGCCGCCAATTCCTGCGACAAATGAAGAGATCGCCAAGCACAGCACTTTAGTTAAATGAACGTTAATCCCTACCGTTTGCACGATGGCATCATTATTACGGATCGCAACTAAAACTTTGCCGAAATCTGATTGCTCGAGTTGGTATAAAGCAAGCAAAAGCAGCAGCACAATCGCGACGATAAAAGTGGGGTAATACTCGGTGAGCAGCACCGGAGGAAAAATTCCGATCATTCCAGAATTACCGCCGATATATTCAATCTGTGTGTAGATCATTCTAAGCACTTCGGTGAAGGCAAAGCTGATCAACATAAAGTAGGGGCCCTTGGTGCGCAAGGTGATAAAGCCCACAATCAGACTCAATAGAGTGGCGGCGAGGGCGGCACTGATCAGCGCGACGGCGAAGGGCAGTCCCAGTTTTGCGGTGCAGATGCCCGAAACGTAGGCGCCTAAACCAACAAAGCCCGCGATCGCAAAATTTAACTCACCGATCAGTTGAACAAAACGAAAGCTCGCGGCCAGTAAAACGTTAATAGCAACCCATATGACGAGGCTTGCCGCAAACCCGGTGCCCGCCAATAGGCTGATGCCCAGGGCCAGCGCACTGAGCGTCACGACGCTCGCGATAGAAGTGCGGGTGCTAACCATTGCCCATGATTCCTTTTGGACGCGCCAATAAAACTAGCATGGTGATGACAAACATCGCCAAAGTCGCGAGCGATGGGTCAAAATAATAGCCACCAACACTTTCAATCACGGCAATCAAGATGCTGCCGATGATCGAACCAGGAATGCTACCCAAGCCACCGATGACGATGGCGATAAAGCCTTTGATCAAAAAATCGCTGCCCACGTTGGCACTGATGACGGTGACGGGTGCCAGTAGGGCTCCCGCAATCGCAGCTAAAAAAGTTGCGATTAAGAAGCCATAGAGCGCAATTTTTTGATACGGAATCCCTTGAAGCATTGCCGCCTCATGATCTTCTGCAACTGCCCGCAAGGCTTTGCCAAGCTTTGTTGCGGCAATCAGCCAGCACATCGTCGCAGCAACGATGAGTGCAATGATCGTGAGTATGAAACGTTGCGTGGTAATGGCACCACCCAGAATGCGCAGGTTGCCTTCAATGAGGTCAGGTAGCTTGATCGGCACCCCGCCAAAGAACTCTAGAAATAGCCCTTGGATGAGCAGAGAAAGGCCGACTGATAAGACAAACGAGCCCACCATATCGCGCTGAAACTTTTTGAACGCAAAATGATAAAGAAACCAGCCACAGGCCATGGTCACGAGGATAGATGCTGTGGCGGCCAACGCATAGTTGAGGACGAGCGGCAGGGCTGGGCTATTGAGCCAGGGCACGATGATGGCGATCAGCAAAAGCACTAGGCCAAAGAATTCGCCATGTGCAAAATTCACCACTTTCATGACACCAAAAATCAGCGTCAAACCGAGTGAAAATAAAATATAGGCTGCACTGATTTGCAGGCTATTTAAAAAAAGTTGTCCAAAAATTTCCAATGCGCCAAATCCTCGAACGGTAAGCGGCTAACCAAACTGCAGAGGCCAAGTCATCAGACGTTGGCCTCTGATGACCGGTTTACTTTCCAGCCGCCAAGCGAGTTTTGAGCTCTTCTGGAATGATGCGTGTCAGTTCAATCATTTTGCCGTCTTGCACTTGCGTAATCATGACAGGCACTTGCATTTGCTGTGGTGAGTCGTACACGGCTTTGCTGCCAAACACGGTTTTGCCGTATGAGGTTTCAAAAATCAGCGTTGGTAAGACTTCAGCAATCTTTTTTGGATCAAGGCTGTTAGAAGCTTCCATTGCGGCCTTCAATGCATAGACCGAGTCATAGCTCGACACTTGCAATGGATTCAGTGGCTCTTTGTACTGAGCCAACATACCCTGGTTCAGAATTTGTTGCACGGGCGTTGACAGTGAGCTTGAATAGTCACCTGCATAACCCATGTAGGTGCCATTCGCTGCAGCGCCACCAATTTGAGCAAGCTGTGTCGCACTCGTTCCGACGGGCAGCACTTTGACGCCGTTCCAGCCCAAGACCCCAAGTTCTTTCAGAACGATGCCAGCATCTGCAGGCGGCGCGACACCTAAATCGATGATGTCAGGTTTTTGTTCGGTGAGTTTGGCAGCAATAGGTTGAAACTGAGTGGTGCCACGCTCGTACCAATTGCTCGACAAAACCTTAATGCCTAAAGCTGCCCAAGCTTTTTGGGCCACAACTTCAACCTCTTTGCCCGAGGCGTCATTCGCGTTCAGGATCGCAACTGTTTTGGCGTTAGGATGTTTTGCCAAGACGTATTTGTAAAGAGGATCAAGAATTTCGAAAGGCGTATTAGACTGAGTAAAGGTGAGCGGAAACTGTGGACCCTTCACACTTTTGCCCCAAGCCGAAATAAAAATCAGTGTGCCACTGCGTTCAGACAGTGACTGCAGCGCTTGGATTGGTGCAGTGCCAATGCCGCCGACGATGTATTTGATCTTGTCGCGGTTAATCAGGTTTTGCGCAACCTTCGTACCCTCAGCGGCATTGTATTTGTTGTCGTAGGCCACAATTTCGTATTTGTATTTTTTTCCTGCAATGGTCACGCCGCCTTCGAGATTGATCTTGTCTGCCGCTTGTTTGGCAGTCCATTCCATGCCTAAGCCCCAAACGGCTGCTGCGCCCGACATTGGGGCTGAGATGCCAAGCTTGATAGTGTCTTGCGCGTGTACGCTTGCCATGGACGTGAGCGCCGAAAGCGCAAGCGTTGCGTAAACCGTTTTCAGATTTGTCATGAGTGTCTCCGGGGTATTTGAATTATCAAAGGACGTCGCGATTGCTGCGAACTTTGTTTGAAATCACTGTAGCACAGACCAAGTGCGTTTTAAAAGAAAAAATCTCGGGGTTTCCCATATAGAAACCCACGAGATTTGATGAGCCTTGCAAAACGAATGAAAAGAAAAAAAAGGTTCAAATACCTTCGACAATTCGGATGTCACGTTCTGCAGCATTGGTGCCTAAGGCTTTGAGCGCCTCTTGATATCCAGGGCTGTTGTAGGCCGCTTGCGCTGCTTCAACGCTTTCAAATTCAATGAGTACGGTACGTTGCTTGACGCCTTGCTCTTTGGTCACTGCGGCTTCGCCTCGTGCTAAAAATTTTCCGCCCGCAGCGGTCAGTGAAGGGCCCGCTAATTTTGCATAAGCGGCCAGTGCTTCGGGGTTAGACACTGAGCGATAGGCACTGATCCAGTAGGCTTTTGCCATGACGACTTCTCCAAGTTGGGTGATGTGCAGATATATTACCAAGTGTGGGCTCGACCAGGTCGAGACAGCACGATGTTGCACCGCCACATATGCGACGACTGACAAAAGGGTATGATTTTTGAATGCCCTCTTCGATGACGAACGTACAAAGCTCTTTGCGCGCACCTTTCAAGGTGCGTAGTTTTTGCTTTCAGTGGCCTGCCGATTTGGCCGCCTCTTTTGCGTTTGAAATGGAAATCTTGGTCCTCGGCTGGTATGTGCTTGTCGAGTCGGGTTCGGTCATGATGTTGGTGCTCTACGGTGCCTTGCAATATTTTGGCTCTGTACTGTCGCCTATGTTTGGTGTTGCCGGTGACCGCCTGGGTTACAGGCGTCTGTTTTTAGTGACCCGGGGCGCGTACACCGCATTGGCTGCGCTGTTAATGGTGTCGGCATTCATGGCAACGCTGAGCCCCTTGCTGGTGATTGGTGTGGCAGCGCTGGTTGGGTTGATTCGCCCGTCAGATAACATGATGCGTTACGCGCTTGTGGGTCAAACGGTGCCTGCGGATCAATTGACCGGAGCCTTGGGCATCTCGCGTATGACGGCTGATTCGGCCCGTATTGCGGGTGCGTTGGCGGGTGTGGGCACGGTTGCTCAATTTGGCATGGCAACGGCTTACGTCGTCATTACCGCGTTGTATCTCAGCAGTTTCTTGTTTTCAATTGGCGTCGCAGGCAAAGAGGCCAGCACGAGCCCTCCAATCGCGCGCTCAGCATTCGGTGAATTGGTCGCGGCCTTTGAATACGTTTGGACTCGACCAGAATTGTTGGGGGCGATGAGTTTGGCTTTTTTAGTGAATTTTTTTGCATTCCCCTTCACGTTGGGTCTGCTTCCCTACATTGCAAAAAATGTATATGAAGTTGGGCAGGCAGGCTTTGGTGCTTTAAGCGCAAGTTTTGCTTTTGGTGCACTGCTCGGTTCCTTGGTTTTGGGCTTGAACCGCTTTTCATTGGGCACAGCGCGCGCGATGTTGGTGACAGCGATCCTTTGGTTTAGCTGTTTGTTGTTCTTTAGTTTTTTAACAGAACTCAGAGTGGGGATGTTTTTGCTTGTCTGCACCGGCTTTGTGCAAAGTTTGAGTATGACGCCGCTCGCCGCCGTGATGCTGCGCGGCACCGAGCCTGCCTTCAGAGGACGGGTGATGGGCATGCGGATGCTCGCAATCTGGGGTTTGCCCGCCGGGCTTTTGGCCGCGGGGCCGTTGATCGCTTGGGTGGGATATCAGACGGTCGCTTTCTTGTACACCGGTTTAGGGATTGTGTTGACCTTGTGTATCGCCCGGCGGTGGCATCGCGCCCTTTGGGATAAAACGGCCCCCTCACATCAACACCGCTAGCCTAGCGCCAGACCGTATTGAATGGCCGAATACGGGCGACGATCAGCAAGAAGAGACGCTTTGTGTTAGGGTTCTCCCTGAGACAAAACAGATGCGCCTAAAAAAAGCCCCATGAAGATTTTTTACGGTTGGAAAATGGTATTTGCAGCGGCTTCGCTGCAATTTTTACAATCAATGATGCTGCACCAAGCGTTTGGGGCCTACCTGACCGTATTGATTCAAGAAAAGGGTTGGAGCAAAACTTCGGTGTCAGCGGCTTCAGCCATGATGTCCATGGAGGCTGCCATTATCGGCCCAGTGCTTGGTTGGTTTCTAGACCGCTTTGGTTCACGCGGCGTTATTCGAATCGGCGTCGTGATGTTCGGCATTGGATTTATGCTGCTGAGTCAGATCGAGTCCCTCACACAGTTCTATTGTGCAGTGGTTGTCATTGCGATTGGCTCATCGATGGCGGGTTACTTTCCGCTTAATGTTGGCATCATCCAATGGTTTGAAAAAAAACGTGCGCG
>CAIYCP010000220.1 GCA_903924715.1 uncultured beta proteobacterium | reverse complement strand
CACATCGAATGTAGAGCCACCATTGGCGAAGTCGGAAACGAAGAACACAGCCTGCGCCAAATTGGTAAAGCTGGTGCTGTTCGTTGGCGCGGCATTCGTCCTACGGTGCGTGGTGTTGCCATGAACCCAGTTGATCATCCACACGGTGGTGGTGAAGGTCGTACTGGCGAAGGCGGAGAGCCACGCAGTCCATGGGGTACCCCAGCTAAGGGTTACAAGACCCGTAGCAACAAGCGGACGGACAATATGATCGTCCAACGCCGCAAGCGTAAATAAGAGGGCGAATCATGTCACGTTCAGTCAAGAAAGGCCCATTCGTCGATGCACACTTGATCAAAAAGGTCGAGGTTGCTATTGCCGAAAAAGGTAAAAAACCGATCAAAACCTGGTCGCGCCGCTCCACAATTTTGCCCGAGTTTGTAGGGCTGACAATTGCGGTTCACAACGGTCGCCAGCATGTTCCCGTTTATGTTAACGAGAACATGGTCGGCCATAAACTCGGCGAGTTTGCGCTGACCCGTACGTTCAAGGGACACGCAGCAGACAAAAAGGCCAAGAGGTAAGAAATGGAAACTTCAGCCATTATCCGTGGGGTGCATATTTCTGCGCAAAAAACTAGATTAGTTGCGGATCTGATCCGTGGCAAATCAGTTGCTCAGGCATTAAACATCCTGACCTTCACTAACAAGAAGGCCGCAGGCATTCTCAAGAAGGCCGTTGAATCGGCCATCGCGAATGCCGAACATAACGACGGTGCAGATATCGACGAACTCAAGGTCACCACGATTTTTGTGGACAAGGCCGAGTCGATGAAGCGCTTTTCCGCACGAGCCAAAGGGCGCGGTAACCAGATTGAAAAGCAGACTTGTCACATCACTGTGAAGGTCGGAGCTTAAGGAGTCACGATGGGTCAGAAAATTCACCCGATTGGGTTCCGCCTTGCGGTTACACGTAATTGGGGCTCGAAGTGGTACGCAGACGGTAAAGATTTCGGCAGCATGCTTCTTTCAGACATTCGCGTTCGCGAATATCTGAAAAAGAAATTGAAGCTTGCTTCAGTTGGACGTGTTGTCATTGAGCGCCCAGCCAAGAATGCACGCATCACGATTTACTCGGCGCGTCCGGGCATTGTGATCGGCAAACGTGGCGAGGACATCGAAGGCCTCAAGTCTGATTTGCAACGCTTGATGGGCGTGCCTGTTCACGTCAATATCGAAGAAATTCGTAAGCCTGAAACCGATGCTCAGCTGATTGCAGATTCAATTTCGCAACAGCTTGAAAAGCGGATCATGTTTCGCCGCGCCATGAAGCGCGCCATGCAAAACGCAATGCGTCTGGGTGCCCAAGGCATCAAGATCATGAGCGCAGGCCGCTTGAATGGTATCGAGATCGCACGTACTGAGTGGTATCGCGAAGGTCGCGTGCCTCTTCATACTTTGCGTGCGAATATTGATTATGGCACCTCAGAAGCCCACACAACCTATGGCGTGATCGGCATTAAGGTTTGGGTT
>CAIYCP010000219.1 GCA_903924715.1 uncultured beta proteobacterium | reverse complement strand
CCAGCTCGCCCCTCAATTGCGTTCTATGCGCAAAGCGCGCCGGTTAAATCAGTCTGACCTTGCTGTCAAACTGGGTGTCTCCCAATCGCGTATTGCGGCTATTGAGCGAAATCCTTCTGCGGTAAGCGTGGGGCAACTGATAGAACTTCTAAAAATCTTAGGGGTCGACTTGATCTTGCGCGATACGCAGACGCACTCTGGCGTCAATCAAACAACTTCATGCGTTTCAGACAACCTGCCGAAAGGTGAATGGTGATGGCTGAATTATTCATTTGGATGAATGGTGAAAAGGTTGGTTCCTGGAGTGTGGGACGTAACGGAAAGCATCGACTGGACTATGCGACTTCGTGGCGTGCGTCTGCGCACAGTCGTCCGTTGTCGTTGTCGCTTCCCTATACGGTAGACAACCGGTTGGAAGGCGAAGCAGTGAGCAACTACTTTGATAACTTGTTGCCAGACAGCGAGGGCATTCGCAAACGAATTAGTAGCCAGTTCCGTACTAATAAAACAGACGCTTTTTCGCTATTGCAAGCAGTTGGTCGCGACTGCGTTGGCGCGGTGCAGTTATTGCCGCCCGATTTGACCCCTGAAGGATTTGACACGCTTAAGTACGAGGCACTGACAACTGAACAAATTGAAATGCATCTCAGTGCAATGGGGGTACAGACCGGTGTAGGCGCTCAAGATGATGACGAGCACTTTCGCATATCTATTGCTGGCGCGCAGGAAAAAACAGCGTTGCTTCAAGTTAACGATCAATGGTGTCGGCCGTTAGGTGCTACGCCTACAACCCACATACTCAAACCTTCGATTGGACTCACACCAGGACGTAACTTAGATCTGCGTTTGTCTGTCGAGAATGAATGGCTTTGTAACCAAATAATGAAAGAATTAGGCTTGCCAGTCGCAGAGTCGTCCATACAAAACTTTGGCCTACAGCGAGTCCTGGTGGTGAAAAGGTTTGACCGCAGTTGGCATCCGCAAGGATGGGTGGTGCGTTTGCCACAAGAAGATTTTTGCCAAGCAAAAGGCATCTCTAGCGAAATGAAATATGAGCAAAGAGGCGGGCCAAGTATGGATGCGTGCCTAAAGGTGTTGAAAGGGGGAGAGAATTTTCAAGAAGATGGCAGAAATTTTTTATGTGCCCAACTCTTGTTTTGGTTTCTGGCAGCTATCGATGGACACGCCAAAAACTTTTCACTTTTTGTGCTGCCTGGTGGCCGTTACCGCATGACCCCCTTTTACGATGTACTCTCCGCTTGGCCCTTGATTGGTGACAGCGCATTCACACTTCAGTACAAAAAAGTGAAGCTGGCAATGGCCGTGCATAGTAAGTCAGCGCATTACAAATTGTCGGAGATTCAGTATCGTCATTGGCAATCTTTGGCTAATCGAAGTGGTGTGGACGATGCTTGGGAAGCGATGCAAAACATGGCGCTGCAATTGGATGCGGCGCTTGTAAAGGTTGAGCGAAACTTGTCAGCAGACTTCCCTATGGAATTGGCGAACTCTGTGTTTCAGGGAGCGCGCCAACACTCAGCACAATTTGAAAGGCAAAAAGTTGGAAGTGAAAAATAAAAAGTTTGTGATGAATCACGTCAGCATGATTGAGATATCTAACGCAAAACATCAAACAAATTGTTGTAACTATCCGTCCAAGCCTTCAACTTGGGCAAAGTTTCAATCGGCTTGTAGTCTTGGGCATTCTTTAAAGAAGCGATCAACTTTTTATTATTGGTGACCACTACAAAATCTGTGCGATAGAGGTCATCCTCTTTTGGTCGGTTGGCAATTAAAACTGCTTCCATGCCTTCCTTATCGGCAATTAGCTTGACCATAGGGGCTAAATTGATCAATCGGTTGGTCACGTTATAAACAATCGCACCATCTTCTCTGATTTGCTTTTTGTACCCCTGCAAAGCCTCGACCGTCATCAAATGCATAGGTATAGAGTCTGAAGAAAATGCATCAACACTGAGCATGTGAAATTGATTAGCTTGCTCTCTTTCTAAACTTAGACGTCCATCTCCCACCAAATAATCAATCTTTGATTTTGAGGTTGATAAGTACCAAAAATACTTCTTGGCAATATCAATAACTGCGGGAACTAATTCGTAAATACGGAAACTATCCGTTTCACGACCATAGGAAGTCAAGATGCCAATACCTAAGCCTAATATGCCCACGCGAATCGATGGCTCTTCTTGTTGGTAAAAAGTTATTGTTTTTGCAATGCCGGTGTTCGGACCAAAATAGCTAACAGGCTTTG
>CAIYCP010000218.1 GCA_903924715.1 uncultured beta proteobacterium | reverse complement strand
TTCACGTTTTCAATCATGCGAGGCACGGTTTGCCGTTTTCGCACGCTAAAGAATGTGCGCAGGTGATGCTTGAGTTTCTAGAGCGTCAGCAGGCTTGATGAGACGGGTCACAGCCAGGTCGCTTTCCAGTTTGCCGATAGGCTAATGAGGGGTGCGGAATCTTCGGCTAGCGCCCGGTGCTCAGTTTCTGTCTCCCAGTTGTGGAGTCTGAATAATGCTTCATTTGCAGAAGACAGAGCCGTCAAGGGTTCGCCAAGGCCTTGCGCTATCACTGCACTAAGCGCCGGCCCTGTTACCAAGCCCAAACCAACCGGTAATGTGCAAGAGACTGCACCGACGGTACTGCTTAATAAAAAAGTTCGTCGGTTCATCGTTCGCCCTCGCTCAGACTAGAGTGTCCAAAGGCTGGCAGGTGCCCCCACTGCACCGCGGCTCGTTCAGCCAATGTTTGGGCCATCAGATTTTGGCGAGCGGCTTTTGCGGCTTCATAGCTGAGTTCGAAGGCTCTGAGCGTGGCACGATTGTCTAGATTTAACAGGGCGAGCTGAAGCGCTTTGTCTGGATCCTCACCCTCTTCAAGGTAAAAATCGACCGCGTGGTCAGCAAACGCTAGCTCATGACGACCAAGCAATTGTTCAAAACTACGCTCAGTACGTGCAAGGTAGTGACGAGCGTCGTGGGTATTACCCTGTTGCGCGTAGAGTTGTGCCAGACGCCAAGATACTTCTGGGTCGTCGCTATTTTTAATTGGGTGCAGCAGGTTAAGTGCCTTGTCGAAGTGTCCCGCGTCAAGATGCAACTCAGCCAAATGCACGCGCGCGTGCGTGTAGGCAGGCAGATAAGCTAGTGCTTGCTCATACCAATACCGCGCTGCTACAGGATCTGCTGGCGCAGTCGTTTCACCAAACAGAACGCCAAGCTGAAAACAAGCCCAGGCTAAACTAAACGGCGAATGCTCGCGATCTTCTGCAATCGCCTTGAGGTACGAATTTTCGGCTTCTTGGTACAGACCAATTTCAGCGTATAGAGCACCCAACCCGACAAGCTCTTGAAGGCTAGGGTTTTTCTCGCTCAGGCTTTGTCTGGTTTCGAGTACACCCTCCCAATTGTGTCCAGTCGCGTGATCGATTGACAGCTGTTGACGCGAGAGGCTGTGGGCATGAACGCCAAGACTTCTTGCCTTGTCTAAATAGACCTTTGCTTGTTCGAAGTGGTGCACCAGAGAGGCAATTTGCGCGGCGAGCAGGTAGGCCTCGCCAGACTCGGCGCATCGCGGCAGAAAGGCATCAGAGAGCGCAAGCAAGCGATCAAGAGCGCCACTATCCCCTAAAAAATGTGAACGCCGATACTCTTCGTCGATGAGTTGGGCGGCGATCGGTAGGCGGTCTGGCCTGAGGTCGATCGATTGCCAGCATCGATCCAAAATACTTTCATGGTTAATGAGCGCCAACGCGCCATCGGTGGCGGCTGGCAAGGCGATTGCCGCGTGCAGCGCGTTCATGTTGCAGCGCCAAAACGCTTTTTGAGCGTTGCCATCCCCGCGTTCAGAAGGCTCGAGATAATCAAGCGCACGATTAAATCCCCCTGTCCTTCAGGGCGATACGAGACGGACCAGGTGACGCTTGAGCCCGTTGCTGTGTGTTGAACTGAGAGTGCGCCGTTATAGGGATTCGCCGGGATTCCACTGACAAGTGCATAGCGATAAATTTTTTGAGCCTCATCGCGTTCGCTCAGACGCTCAATCATGATTTTGCCGTCAATCGTTTCAATGCGGCGCAGTTGACCTGGGCCCTCGCCGGCAAGTGTTAGTTTTGCCACGAGGGGATGCCACCGGCTGCCAAACCCACCAATGGCCTGCCAGACCTCTTGAGCCGAGGCCTTGAGCTCGACGCTTCGCGTGACGCTTAGCATATTCTTATTGCCGGGCCGCACATACGGAAACGTGGTGCTGCCTGGTTGCGTAGCCTGCAAGGCGCCGCCTTGTAAAAACTGGCCCCGGTCTCTGTTGATGAGCCACGTGACTAAAATGTCGATGACATTGGCATTGACGGTGCGCCCACCGCCCGTTGTGTAGGGGCGACCTTCAAGCGTGCTCTTTTCAATTTCAAGATGACTCTTGTCGCTCATCGGCTTGGCGACGTCAATCGTCAGAAAATCATTGAGCCGAACCCGTACGTGCGCTTCAAGTGAGGCAGCATCCCATTCGATGTTCTGATCTTTTCTGTCCCACAGCTGAAAGCTTTCGCTGAGTCGTTGGCGATAAAGTGGCAGACGTTCTGCATTGAGCGCGAAGGGCGTTTCTTGGTTCCAGAGATCGCGAATATCCAGTGCGCCTGGCACCTGATCCATGATGAAGTTTGTTTGTTCAGGGCGACCGACCCAGTCAAAGCGCGGGATGACCGTGCTTTTTGGATTGGGGTGGCGTGGGGTTGTTTCGGCGATCACCCCATACAGGCTGCCCTGTTGAGGTGTCAGGGTTGAGTCTGTATCAAACTCAACGACCACGCTTAAGACGTTGTCATTTTCAAGGTAATTGGGAACAGACTTCATTGTTCCAGGCAACCAGCCCGGGAAAAACGGATCTGAGCGCAGACCGGCGAACACGCGCGCGCGCCCGTCGCTTGTTGCGAAGCCGTGCTCATCATCTACCGTCAACGCGAGCGTGGCACCACCTGGTAGCAGGCAATGCCCAGTCTGCTTGGCTCGACCAGTTTGAGTTTCAGGGCCTAGCACCTCGAACTGAAAGGTAAAGCGCCATTCGTCTTGCAGCGGTTCAAAACCAGCTTGCAGGCCGGAACCTGTCTGGCGTAGACGGCGCACGACAAAGGCATAGTTAATGGTATTTGAAAATAATGCCGATTCGCCTGCGAAAGGGAGTACGCAAGCGATGAGCACCGTGCGTTTTGGATTGGTCGGACTCGTAAAAGCAAATAAATCGGTGAGATCACTGACGGGGTCGGCAGTTTGGCGCGGACCATCGATATGATCTGACATTATTTAGCACTCGCAGAGCCAGACGAGGGGGAAGAATAGGGATGCTTTTTGTTAAACCAAAGTGGGTCTTCGTTGGCAATCAGCGGATTTTTTGGAGTCCCGTAGGGTGTGACACGCGCGGCTTGATTGGGGATCGACTTCAGATACTCAATTAACGCGAAACGTTCACTTTCGCTGAACGCAGGGCCAATCACACCTGGGCCTTTGATGTGTTCAAACGAGTGGCCGGCATTTGAATTACCTATGCGAGTCGTGTCAAAGAAATAACCTTCTTTTTTTCCAGAGATATCAAGTCCAAGTTTGATGGGGTCAAAGTCTCGCGTCACATAAAACGTTTTGGACCGTTCAGCCGCGGGCGACAAGAGCTCGTAGATATTAGGCACTGAGCCGTTGTGTAAGAACGGCCCGGTAGCCCACACGCCATCTCTTGGCCCCGCTTTGTAACTCTGAACTGGGGCACTCGTGCCCGAGGGCGTATAGCCGTTCATGTCATCCAATTCAGCTTGGGTAAACGGGCCCGTTTGCTTGAGCGCGCGCTCAAGCATTAGTGCAGCGATCTTGGTCGAGAAATCGCCTCTGGAGACCGCTTGCTTACCCTCAAAATAGGAAGCCAGATTCTTAGTTGCAATGAGCGGGTTGGGGTCAAAGGTCACACCGCCGAGTTGAGTCGCGTCTGTGCCGACGATTCGTTGTGGTACCAGAGCGTTTTCGATGCCTCGCATGCCGCCTTTGCGCGGTTCACTCCAGCGATAGGGATAGGTGGTGTGACACTCGATGCAATGCTTGGCAAAGAGTTTTTCACCGTCTTTGACGCGCCCTTCATCAAGCTTACCAAGTAGCTCTTCAGGCCACTTAGGCGGGGCAAGGCGCCTGAGCAGATGTTCAAGTTTGATCATCCCTTTGATGTCGGTGGTCGTTTCAAATAAACCTGATTCGGGGTCGGCAGACTTCAAGTCGTAGCGCGCGAAAACGCCTAGGGTTTCGCCAAAGTTTCTAGTCAGCGGGTTGTCACTGATGCCGCTCCATTGGATCCAGGCCGACTGAGGCGCGTTCCAGAGAAAAGGCGGTTTGACAGGGGCTGCCGCCAAGCGCAGGTTTTCAAGCGTGCCCGTGGCACCCCCCGTGAAGGCATTGTGAATCAGCCCGAGTGCATCCATGCGTCCTGGGCCCGGGTTGAAGGGCATCAGAAAAATCGTGTCGACGCGTTCTCTGAGCAAGGCCGTGTCTGCTATCAAACGCTTGCGAAGATCCGCTTCGTCAACAGAGCCCTTGGCACGAATACGGTCAGCCAGTGCTTGATATTTTGCAGGGTCCGTTGAGACGCTATCGAGCGAGGCGGAGAGCGAACGTAGCCAATCTAAAAGCGCGATGCGATTTGAGGCACCACCTTCGATGCGTATTTGTTTACCTTGATACTGAACTTGCCCGGTATGGCAGGCGGCACAGGTCAGGCCTGCGTAGGTGCCCTTGTATTGGCCCACGGTAATCGAGGCTTTTGCGACGCCGACTGGCAAGTTATCGGGATTTTGCGCTAAGTTGAGCGGCTCTGTAAGCAGGCCCATGCGGTCGCTGTGTGCGGGAGAGTTAAACAGGTCTGTGGTACCTGCGGCTTCAAGCGCAAGATAGATGTCATAGGACAAAAGCGCTGACCCTTGAGAGGTCCAGTAATAATCAGCCCGATCTTGTGCGGTCCAGGCCTGATCCAAGTAGTTCACCGCTGGCGTCTGTGCAAACGCCAACGATCCCACGATCAGAGTCGTGAGTGATAAGATTGAACGCGCAGTTGTTTGGCGAAGAGATGTGATCATAATTTGATGAGAAAGTGCGCTGCACAAATGGTTGAATAAGCTAAACAGTTTTAGCATTTAAGGCCAAGCAAAAGAACCTTAACATTAGCCAGTGTCTTCAGCTCGCCACATTGCACAAAAAGATCGACAATTGCAAAAAATAAAAAGGAGATATACCTTGACGCAGTCAAAAGTAGGTGCTTGGTATTTTGGCTGGAACATCGTTGCGGGTGGTTTACTTCTGACGTTACTGACCGTCGGTTTGCGAATGGGTATCGGTCCGTTTTTTTTACCGATCGCTGAAGATCTCGGTTTTAGTCGTAGCCTGCTTGCTGGCATCGTGGCCATCGGGATGTTGTGCTATGGCCTGGCCATGCCTTTGGCTGGCTATTTAGTGGCAAGATTTGGGACGCGATTTGTGCTGTTGACTGGCATGGCGATTGTGGTGCTGTCTTCAGTATGGTCAGTCTATGCACGAACACCCTGGTCTTTCTTTTTAGCTTTTGGTGTGCTGCTTTCAGTCGGTTTGGCCTTTACAAGCCCGGTATCGCTGACGCCAATTATTAGTCGGTGGTTTACCCGTCAGCGTGGCATGGCGTTGTTTTTCTTGTCAACGGGATCCATGGCGGGTATCGCCATCATGACTCCTGTGCTCACCGTAGCCATTGAAGCAGTGGGTTGGCAGACGACGCTGGTGGGCTATGCGGTGATCTTTGCGTTGCTCGCGGTTCCGATTGCGGTATTTGTGATGCGTGAGAATGCGCCCGCGCAGACGGATGCTTTGCCTAACCAGGCTGCGTCAAACAGTACGACTAACGCAGCGAGTGCAGCGGTTGCGGCGATGACTCTGGCTCAAGCGGTACGCACGGTTCCATTCTGGAAAATCTGCCTGGGCTTGTTCACCTGTGGGTTCAGCATGAATCTTTTGGGTACGCATGGCATGCCCATGTTGATGGATCATGGCTTTGATTCGACGACCAGTTCTTTTGGTATTGGTTTGATTGGGCTCGTCGCAATTTTCAGTACGCTCGTCTTGGGCCGCTTGGCTGACAAGATCCCTCGCCGGTATATTTTGTCGACGATATACCTGATTCGAGGCCTGGGATTTTTTGCGCTGTTGATTGTGGGCACCCATTTCGAACTCTACGTGACTGCCGCGATTGGTGGCATCGTTTGGGCGGGCAGTATTGCGATGTCGTCAGCGATTTTGGCAGATTTGTATGGGGTCAGACTCGTCGGGATCTTATATGGCTGGACCTACCTGTCGCATCAAGTGGGCGCAATGATTAGTTCATGGCTGGGTGGTTGGGCCTATGAGGCGTATGGCACCCATTGGGTCGCCTTCGGCTCGGCGGGTATCTTGTTAGTGCTAGCTGCAGCGTTATCGCTAACGTTACCTACAAAGTTAAAGTGAGTGTTGATGCAAAGCTATGACTACGTCATTGTGGGTGCCGGTGCCGCAGGGTGCCTGTTGGCCAACCGTTTAACTGAAGAGCCTAATGTTTCTGTGTGCCTGCTTGAAGCTGGGGTACCCGATCGCAATCCTTATATCCATATCCCGGCGGGTTTTATTAAGGTGGGCCATGACCCTGCCTACACTTGGGATTTTTTGACAGAACCAGGGCCAGGCATTGATGGCCGACAGGTGATTACTCGCATGGGCCGCACGCTGGGTGGTTCGAGTTCAATTAATGGGTTTAATTACACGCGGGGTGCCGCAAGTGATTACGATCATTGGGCTGAGCTCGGTAACGCTGGATGGTCATATGCCGAAGTGTTGCCCTATTTCAAGCGCACCGAAAAGCGCATGGCGCCGCATGATCCGCACTTCAGGGGTTCTGAAGGCCTTTTGCCGATTACTAATTGCGATTGGCGCCATCCGTTGTGTGATGCTTTTATTGAGGCCGCAGCCGGCTTTGGCTTGCCTTCGCATATCGATTACAACGCGGCAAGTCAAAAGGGCGCGGGCTATTACCAGCGCTGGATCCAGAACGGGCGGCGTGTTAGCGCTGCCAGAGCGTTTTTAAAACCAGCACGCGCGCGGGCGCAAGCCCGGCTAGAGGTTCGCACACGCGCGCAGGTCACTCGAATTTTGTTTGAAGGTAAGCGGGCGGTGGGTGTGCAATATCAAGCTGCGCCCAATGCGCCTATAC
>CAIYCP010000217.1 GCA_903924715.1 uncultured beta proteobacterium | reverse complement strand
TAACCCCTAGGAAATTACCCAAAAATGAAGAATTTGTATTCAAGTCGGCACCAAATAAAATCGGCCGCTAAGCCGCGCCAATACTGGATCTTACTGAAAATTTACCCGGTTTAACCGGACACTAGTGTTTTATGTTGAAAATTCAAGACCATCGAATTCGAGTGGCCGCATCAAGACGGGAGGAGATGCAAAACTCCCTCATGTTTAGCGCGCTTGCTCTCGCCTCTGAGAAATCTATTCACGAGATTGATGTTGACGACATCATTAATCATGCAGACGTCTCGCGCGGCAGTTTCTACAAGTACTTTCCTTCGGTGCAGGCATTAATCCCGGCCTTAGCAGACCAACTGGCGCATGAGCTCACCGCAGAGATCGACTCGCTCACCCACCAGATCCCCAGCACAGCTACCAGATTGGTCGTTACCGCGAAATTAACCATGCGCCGCCTAGTCAAGGCTCAGGTTTTAGGAAACTTTTTTATTCAATTGCCTTGGTCAAGTCAAAATCCTGAGTTCAATGTCTTTACCAACATCAGTTCGGATGTAGTACTTGGCATTAAAGAAGGACTATTCGCTAAAATGCCTGCGTCAATTGGGTGCAACCTTCTGGTAGGCAGCCTCATGGGTGGCATTCACACCATGCTTGGCAAGCCATCATTGGCCAGTTATGAAAATAAAGTGCTACGGCCAGCGCTCATTGGCCTAGGTCTGGATTCAAAAACTGCCGATGCGTTATTAGAAATCCCACCGCCTTCGTTACCGGCACTGCCGGCAACTGGCGTGCTAGGCAAGGTCGCGACGCTCAATACCTAATCTAAATTCGCAATTTAGGTTAAATCGTGTAAGCCATACTTGCCAGTTTACGGTCTGATGCAAACATAATCTGCGAAAACATAATTGATTCAGATCAATGTGTTAGGTAGAATCGATCATGGCTAAGATTATCAACCATCTCTTTAACGATAATAAAACTCGGCACCAACAGGTGCGGGCGCGTCTCATGTCGAGTAGCCCCGAATTAATCTCGGCTAAATCCATCAACGAAATTAAAGTCGAAGACATCGCTACCCACGCCGAAGTGTCTAAAGACGCCTTTTATAAATGCTTTCGAAGCATCGAAGATTTATTGAATACCAGCGCTAAACAGGCGGGGGTTGAGCTATTAATACCCATCCACTCGATTGGCTTGACGATTTCTGACATTGCCTTGCGAACGGCGACTAAAACCAGAATTGCAATACGTATGATGACTGGCATACCCTTATTAGGTAGATTAATGTTGAAAACTGAGTGGCCCTTTGGCGACTCTCGACACAAAGGCTATCGAGACATTCAACGGGATATTGCCGCAGGCATTGCACAAGACTGCTTTACGGATATGCCTCTTGAGATTGGTACCAACCTCGTGGTCGCTACCTTACGCGTTGCGGTTCAAGACATACTCAATTCAACGCAAACAGAAGACTATGAGAATCAGGTCATTTACACCCTGCTCTTAAGCTTAGGGGTGGATGCAAAAAAAGCTGACGAGATTTCTAAAATACCGTTTGAGCAATTACCGGATCTACCAAAGAAGGGTTTGGTCGGTAAACTTTTGGCTGTAGTTAGTTAGATATCCACTCTGTCAGCGACATTGAATGATTGGCCCTATTGAACGCACCACTCTGCAAAAATCTTCGCCGAGAAATGGCGACACGATCAGGTCAATAATTTAGGCGTTCTACGCTAATTTTGATCGCCGCTATGGGATCGTTAGATCTTGATAGGTGCTCAGTCATTAGGCCCAGTCTGGTTCTTTCCAAACCACGTTATCGTCGATTGGCCAGACCGGTCTAGGCAAGGCTTTAAACGTTAAGCGCTTCAAGTTAGGCGTAGTTAAACCGGGGCTGTCGACATCAACAATTTGTTCATCAGAAAAGAACTCATCAAACCCAGCGCGATAATGACCGCGACTTTTAACGATGAGGCATTGAATCTTTGAGATGTCGATGCCATGCATTTCAAGCATGACGGGCTCGGCTAACTGACGACGCAAACTGCCAACGACGACCTGCAAGCCAGAATCAACCAGCTCAAGCAAGGCGCTCGGCCCGAGTGAAAATTTACGATCTTTCATGATGCCGCGTCGACCAGTTTGAAAGCCGTCACGCAAACAAATGATTTTTGCTCGCGCAGAAAAACGTTTTGAATGCTCGTGTTCGGTTGCGTTGAATACCGCCTCAAACGTTGCACCTTCACCCAGCGTATGCGCTTGGGCAGCTAACTCGGGGGCAATAAATACCCCAAGCACCACACCTCGAATCTGCGCCTCGTGAAACGCCTGCAGCATCCACGCAGTACTGCCCCGCCCGCCACCGCCTGGATTGTCAGCCACATCGGCAAATAACATCGGCGCTTTACCTGCGCGGGCAAGTTTGACCGCCTGCTCAACCTCAACGGTATCTGCAACGTAGCGTGCACGATCGGCCCACGCCGCACGTGCGACAGTTAACGCAGCAGCGCGGGCTGCAGCCAAATCTCCGCGCGAGGTCACCGTGATCGTCATCCCGCACTTAGGCACATCTGCAAACACAAAACCACCCGCCACCGAAACGTTTGCAATCGGCCCTTCTGAGGGCTTTTGCATCAGCGAATAAGCAAGCTTTAACAAATCGGCATAGGGCCCACGCGCAGACAGCAAGGTCACTGAAGGCGGTGTAATCGGCATGCGGATAAAAGCTTTTACCGTCTTCATGCCGCCGAATATTTCGTTCAACAGGTCTGCGGCTTCGGCGCCACGCTCGCGTTGATCGACGTGTGGATTGGTGCGATACGCCACCAAAGCGTCTAATGCATCAACAGTCTGAGGCGAAACATTGCAATGTAAATCGTGTGTTGCGATGACCGGGATATCAGGGCCGACAAGGTCACGAATCATGGTCATCATGACGCCTTCGGTATCGTCTTCGTGGTCGGCAGTCGAGGCGCCATGATTACAAACATACACGGCATCAACAGGCAGTGCGGCACTCAAAGACGCTTTGGCCTTTTGCATAAACTCTGCCCAAACCTCATCGCTGGTCGGGCCACCCGGTGGCGCACCCACTACGATCAAAGGTACTGGTGTCCAGTCTCCATAGGTATCCATCCGCTCATAAAATCCACGAATCTCGCCGGGCAAGTGACTGGCCTGCCGCGCCAGTTCGCTAATACGCGCACCCTCTTCCCAGCAGCTTTTTTCAAAATCTTCACGCACCGACAAAGGCGCAAAACGGTTTGATTCAAGAACGAAACCGACGATCGCAACGCGGGGATTAGATTTTTGCATTAGGGATTTCTCAAGAAATTAGGCTTTGCGAAAGGTGTAAAACAAAGGCATCTCGGGTTGAAAGTCACGCCATTGTTTGCGCAACGCCGTCACACCATACACTGCACCGAGCGGGATATAGGGCAC
>CAIYCP010000216.1 GCA_903924715.1 uncultured beta proteobacterium | reverse complement strand
TCTGATCCGTGTATGGGGATTAGCATTTATTGAGCGAGGTTGTCGTGAGCGTATTAGTCACGGGCGGTACGGGCTTCGTCGGCCTGAATGTGATTGAGGCCTTGGTCGCGCGCGGCGAGCATGTTGTCGTGTTAGACCAACGACCCATACCTAGCCAGTTCTTAACGGCTATCGGAGCTCAGAGCGCCCTACTTTCGCTTGAAATCGCAAATGTCTGTGACGCAACTGCGGTGCAATCTGTATTTTCTCGTCATGCGATTCAACAGGTATTTTTAGGTGCCGCCATTACTGCAGGACCCGGCCGAGAATTGAGTGATCCACAGTCTGTTCTGGATGTGAACTTAAAAGGCAATTTAAATGTCTTGCAAGCAGCGGGCCGGGCAGGCGTACAACGGGTTGTGTTTCCAAGTTCGTTGACCGTATACGGAGCAAGCCTACATGATCGCGAGGTGGTGGATGAAGCGTCTACCCCTGCCGTGCCTGAAGGGTTGTACGGCATCACAAAATACGCTGCAGAGCGCCTAGTCATGCGCATGGCTTCACTTTTAAAGTTTGAAGCCGTCGCTGGCCGTATTGGTGCTGTGTTTGGGCCCTGGGAAACATTCACAGGCGTTCGGGATCTGGTCAGCCCCTTGGCGCAAATTGCGCGTGCCTGCACGCTCGCCGCCCCAGTCGTGCTACCACTCACCTATCCACGGCGAGAAATGATTTACAGCCGTGATCTTGCTCAAGCGTTAGTGTTGTTAATGTTCGCTCCGCGCTTAACTCACCAGGTATACAACCTTTCTACAAATTCGAACTGGAGCAAAACACCAGAGGCTTGGTGCGAGGCACTGAACAAAAGATTTTCAGACTTTAACTGGTGCCATACGACAAACGACTTGCCTGCCACCATTGACTATTATGATCAACGTCATCGAGCAAGCCTAGATGCTAGCCGCGTGAAAGAAGATCTTGGGTTTGTTTCAGCTTTCGAGTTACCACGGGCAGTAGAAGATTATGCACAGTGGCTTGAAGCGAACACGACTTATTTTTCAAATACGTAACCGTCGCGCCTAATCAGACTCATACCACTACCAACCCTAAGCCATTCGACCCAGTAAAACTGGCTTGTACGCAAAGCGTTACGAGGTCGATCACTGCCAACTCTTCGTCAAACGATCTCGTAAAGCTGGATAACAGCCCAAGCTCCACGAGATCGAGACATAGCCGCCTTTTCAAACAATGCCCAGCACCAGCGCAACCAGATTAGTTTTTAGGCCAGATGGGTGCAGACAGAGATTCTTTTTCTGGATAGACAGTGACGGGGATACCGTTCTGCCACTGAACGATCAGCAGACTCGCACCTTCGCGACGGCCAGCAGCATCAAACTTGAGCTTGCCACCAGGAAAATAATCCGCAGGACCATTGCTCATATCCATCTTCCGTAGTGCATCGGCGACGGCTTCACGATCGGCCTTACCTGCAGCTTCGAGTGCGGCCTTAAAGATCCACATGTCGCCATAGGTTGTGACGAAATGCTGAGTCGCCCAGGGCTGCCCACTTTTCTTTTTAAACTCTTCGATCATGGGTTTTTGTGCACTTGTCGTCCAGTTGGCCACCACTGACATGACGCCTTCAAGTTGTTCAACATTCATGTTAGTCAACAGATCCGGATCAAGAATCGCTGCGCCATTCGAGATCGTGGGCATCTTACCTTTGCCAATACCAAACTCATTCATTTTTTCAAGCAAGAGCTTTGCGTCAGGGATCGCCGTGGGCAAGAGCAAAAGAATGTCAGGCCGCTTTGATCGCACGCGTTGAATGAGCGGCGTCGCGTTGGCAAGCGGCGGCGTAAACACCTCATCTACGACAAGCTCTAACCCAAGCTTAGCGAGTTGGGTCTCTTTGATAGGTTTGACAAAAGACACTGACGCAGCAGTGTTATCCATCACAATACCAATCGTTTTAGGTTTTTTACCGGTCGTCTTTTCGGCCAGAGCAACCAGTGCAGGTAAAGAACCAGCAGCCTGTGCATCACCCGTGGCAGACGTTTGGAAAACGTATTTAAACCCACGTGTGGTGATTGAGTCTGCATACGAAAAGGTTAGAACGGGCAACTTTGCACGCTCGGTTACCTCTGTGATCGCGAGAGTAAACGAGCTAAGATACGCACCCGTCGCTCCAACGAGATTGACGCCATCTGCGACCATACGTTGTGCTGCGTTTTTAGACTTTTCAACACTTTCACCCGCATCAAACACTGCAAGTTTTAGCTTTGCACCATTTAATGATTTGATGCCACCCTGAGCGTTGATCTCTGAAATAGCCAGATCAGCTGCGACCTTCATCACCTCGCCTTGCCGAGCCCAGGGGCCAGACATTGGCGCGATTAAGCCAATTTCAACGTCTTTTGCCTGACCGAGCGCTGTGCCTGAGGTGGCAAGCGCGGCGACCGCGACGGCCGTACTTAGAAACAATCTTCTTGACGCGCTTTTCTTGTTGTGCAACATGTGTCTCTCCTGATGTTATAAATATTTTCTACATTCCCAAATACGCACGACGAACTCGATCATTACTCTTTAATTCATCCGGGCTACCCTCAAGCACGATCTGCCCAGACTCCAAAACATAGCCACGATCGGCATAGTGCAACGCATCAGCAACACGTTGTTCAACTAGCAATACAGTCAAACCCATCTCGCGATGAATAGTAATGATTCGCTCAAATATTTCGTCAGCAATTGTCGGAGCGAGTCCCATCGAAGGCTCATCAAACAGTAACAGCTTTGGGGCTGAGGCAAGGCCACGCGCAATCGCGAGCATCTGCTGTTGGCCGCCAGACAACGCACCCGCCTGAGATTTTTGTCGTTCAGCGAGAACAGGAAACCAAGAAAATATCTTTTCGATATTGTCTTTCCATGATTCTTGCCCCGCCTGCGTATAGGCGCCCATCTCAAGATTTTCAAGAATGGTTAGCGTCGGAAAAACTTGACGACCCTCGGGAATATGGGCGATCCCTAAGTGCGCACGCTTTGCAGGAGGAACAGCTAGTAAATCCTGACCGTTGAACTCTATTTGCCCGTGCATTGTCGGAACCGTTCCGGAAATCGTTTTGAATAGCGTTGTTTTTCCGGCACCATTAGGGCCAACGATCGCTGCAAATTCGCCTTCTTGTATATAAAGCGAAATATCCTTTAGAACAGCTAAGCCGCCATAGCCTGAGCTAAGCCCCGTGATCTTAAGCATTAGCCGCTCTCCATTTTTTTCCGAGGTAGGCATCAATCACGGCATGATTTTTAGTGATGCTGTCTGGCGAGCCCTCGGCCAAGACCGCACCATGATCAAGCATCACAAAACGATCGACTAGTCGAACCATCGCTTGCATGGTGTGTTCAATAATCGCGATCGTCATACCTTGAGTAGCTAGCCGTTTAATGACGGCAATCATCTCTTCGACTTCGCTAGCGCCCAACCCAGCCAGTGTTTCATCTAACAATAAAATTTTTGGTTTGCCGGCTAAGGCTCGTGCAAGCTCGAGTAAGCGCAATTCTTTATTAGAGAGCTCTCCGGCCAGTCGGTCTGCCTGCTCTAGCAAGCCGACTTGTTCCATGGCCCAGGTTGCAGCCTCTTGCGCCAAGGCATCTGTCTTGGCGTGCACGTACGCACCGACAATAACGTTTTGCGCGATCGACATCCTTCTAAACGGACGAACAACCTGAAAGGTGCGCCCAACACCCGCAGCGCAGGTTTGATAGGGTAACTTTCCAACGATATTATTTCCGTTCAAAATAATTTCGCCGCTATCGGGTCGAATAAAACCGTTCAGTAAATTAAAGAACGTCGTTTTGCCTGCACCATTCGGACCAATAATGCCGAGTACCTCGCCTTGCATGACTTTTAGGCTAACGTGTTGCACGGCTTTAAGACCGCCAAAGGCTTTAGAGACGTCGCGCGCTTCAAAGACAACTACCGCC
>CAIYCP010000215.1 GCA_903924715.1 uncultured beta proteobacterium | reverse complement strand
CACTGCGTACGTTGTTCGTAAGCTTCAATTTTTTCGACTAACTGCAAGGTGTAATCGATTGCATCAATCCCCTGCAGCAGACATTTCTTATTGAAGGGATGGATTTCAAAGCTGTAACACTGCCCATCTTCACTTTTTACCTGTTGAGCATTTAGATCAACGTTCAGCGTGCCGCCAGGGTGTCGCAATAAAAATTGTTGCAAGGCCTCGATTGTGTCTTGAGGCAACACAATCGGCAACAGTCCATTTTTAAAACAATTGTTATAAAAAATATCGGCAAATCGCGAAGATATGAGCACACGGATCCCGTAGTCTGCAACAGCCCACACCGCCATTTCACGTGAAGACCCACAGCCAAAATTTGTACTGGCTACGATAATTTTTGCCGCACGGTAAGGCGTCTGATTCAGGATAAAATCCGTGCGCTCTTGTGCCTCATCTCGGTAGCGTAAATCACGAAACAAATACTGCCCAAAGCCTTCAGCCCGCTGTTTGCGCAAATAGCGCGATGGCAACAATTGATCAGTATTGATATTGGCCTCAAGAAGCGGCACCGCGATATCGTCTAAAGAAATAAATGGCTGCATACGCCTGGCTCCTTTTTAAAGATACGCACGCACATCAACAAGGTGGCCAGCAAGCGCAGCTGCAGCAGCCATAGCCGGGCTCACCAAATGTGTGCGCGAACCCGGCCCCTGTCTACCGACAAAATTTCGATTTGAGGTCGAGGCACAGCGTAAGCCCGCAGGAACCATATCGCCATTGGTCGACAAACACATCGAGCAGGCAGGCTCGCGCCATTCACAGCCCGCCTCTAAGAATATTCGATCGAGTCCCAGCGACTCTGCCTGAGCTTTCACTGTGCCAGAACCAGGCACCACAATGGCACGCACGTGAGATGAAATTTTTTTATGCTGAATAATATCTGCAGCGGTCTGTAAATCTTCGAGGCGTCCGTTGGTGCATGAGCCAATAAAAACATAATCGATTTTGACGGATGACAAGGCCTGCCCAGGTGTCAGCGCCATATATTGAAGCGATTGTTCGTGCACAGCTCGGCGCGTGACGTCAGCAACAAGGGCGGGATCTGGAACGTTTTCGGTGATTGCCAGGCCGTCCTCAACACTATTGCCCCATGTCACCATCGGACCAATGGCGCTAGCGTCTAAAAAAACTTCAGCGCCGTACACAGCATTCGAGTCGCTAAATAAGTCACGCCACCGCGTTAAGTGTTGTTCAAACTCAATCCCTTTAGGCGCGTAGGGCTTATCAGCCACATAGGCAAAGGTCACTTCATCGGGGGCAATGATCCCCGCGCGTGCACCCGCTTCAATCGATAGATTACACAGCGTCAAACGAGCCTCCATGGACATGGCCGCTACGGTTGAGCCGGTGTATTCAATGACAAACCCCGTTGCACCCGCAGAACCAATTTTGGCGATCAAGGCAAGCGCGACATCTTTTGCGCAGACCCCCAATTGCAAAACGCCGTCAATGCATACACGCATCGTCGAGGGCATACGCTGCCAAATCGTCTGCGTCGCCAACACATGGGCAACCTCAGAGGCACCCACACCAAAAGCTAGCGCGCCTAAAGCACCATGAGTCGAGGTATGACTATCACCGCAAACGATCGTCATCCCTGGCAAACTCAAGCCCTGTTCGGGCCCTACTACATGGCTGATCCCATGACGCGCATCATCCAACCCGAACATGGTGATGCCGGCTTGTTGAGTATTGCGCTGCAAGGACACCACCATATCCAGACGCTCAGGCCCATCGATGCTATCGAGCGATCGCCCAGTGGTGGGCGCATAGTGGTCAGGCGTTGCAAAGGTACGGTCAGGTCTGCGCACAGGGATATTTTTTGCAGCAAGCACTTGAAAAGGATTACGCGAACCTTCATGGATCAGGTTTCGATCAATGTAAAGCAAGCTTTGACCATCTTCATCGCGCATCACCTCATGCGCGAGCCAGATTTTTTCAAATAAAGTTTTACCCGTTAACTCAGCCATCACCACCCCAGCCAACAACTGCTGCGGCGATCGCATCACCCATTTCTTTAGTCCCTACCAAGCGACTATCGTTATCCATGATATCGGCCGTCCGCAAACCACGCCCAACAACTGCCCGCACTGCGTTTTCAAT
>CAIYCP010000214.1 GCA_903924715.1 uncultured beta proteobacterium | reverse complement strand
TGTCGCTCTAGTGAAAACAATTGATGGCGTCTATTGTAGAGCTTAGGGCGTGCTTCCGGCTATGATGACGACTTGTCTGGCGCCACACGCTCTACCCATCACCATTTTCTTAAATTTTGCCCTGTTTGGGCCTGCCCACGATGACCACACCTGACTTAAGCCTGCGCTTTACCGAACAAGAACTGTTGATGCTGGGCAAAACCGCCGATGGCTTAAGTGCCTATATGGGTAAGTCTGTGCTCGCCGAAGTGGGGCTCGATGACGATGCCGAATGGGTGATTTTTGCGGTTCCATTAGGCGTCGACGAAAAACCTGACGAAACGGCCATGCATGTGCAAATGGGCGGCCCCGGCGCACGATTTGTGGGTGGACGAGGCGGGCTGGATCTGGATACCGAGGTCTACGACTGTCAATACCTGTGGTCCATACAAATTACCGAAGATCCAGAGGCGCGTTTTGTACGTCTAGATCACAACGGAGATGAGTTTGATTTTTCAAATGAACTCGCTGAATTGCTACCGTTTGAATTATCTGATGAAGAGCTACCAGACCCTGACCTTGAGCTGCTTGAAGAGTTAGGTGATGATGAGTTAGATGATGCGGGGTTTGAAGACGACGCAGGCGACTTGAAATCGCCTAAGGGGCCTTTGCATTAGACGCGTGCAGTCATGAGCTTGCCTGCAGCCTGTCACATGGAAAAGCACCTTGGGTTAGGCACGCTCTCGGGATGATTGAGAGGGCTTACTGCCAAGGCACGGGTGCACATACTATCTTCTTTTGTCTGAAACAGGTGTTGCGAGTGTAACTTTGGCGAATAACGCTTTTATCCATACAAAGCAACATCGCTTGAAAACGCACTAGGCGTCAGTATCGAAATGCCGCGATAAGGATGCAGCTCAGTTAGATGTACGTCGCTCGACAATATGCAGCTCGCACGCCCGTCTATAGCAAGCTCTAAAAATTGATTATCTTTTGGATCAATGCAATCGGTGACGATGGTCGTGACAATAACTTTTGTCGTGGCTTTAGCGTAAAGCGCAAGAAATTCAATTCTAGTTTCTGCTTGAAAGTAGCGATCGAATTTGGGTCGAGGGAGAACCTCTGTGAGCTCACGTTCTGTTGAAGCCGATGCCAAGAGTTCAAAGTTGCGCAGCGACAATGCAAACGCCTTTCCAGAAACTGATTTAGGCAAAATCGCAGCACTGTCTAAAACGTTGGTATCGACAACCATCCTCTTGTTTTCAGCGATTTTCGTGGACAAGCGCGCTAATCTCTTCTTCAGTCAAACCAATATCAGAGCCGAGCGCCAGTGCGCGCTTTGTATATTCATCAAAGGCTTCTGCAGCAGCTTCGCCTTGAATCGGAGTGAGCGTGCGCAACAACTCCATCAATTGCAGCAGAACATCGAGCGGTTTACCCCGGGGCGAAAACACCACTGAAACTGGCCGCCCACGACGGGTGATCAACACTGGCTCGCGTTGCGAGGTGTCGATCAACTCACCAAAATGATTCTGGGCGGCTAACGAAGTCATGATTCGCATAATACCCTCAAATGGCTGAAACAGCTGTTACGGATGTTACAGCTAGTATAGCCAGAATCTAGCTGTCGCCACGCTATCGCATCTCCCAGCCCAGCACTACCCCATGACAAGCCACTTCAATACCTTTGAAGTTCTGCATGACAGGGGCTTCAGCTTTACATTGCTCGCGCGCATGCGGGCAGCGGGGGTGAAAGGTGCAGCCTGAGGGTGGGTTCAGGGGGTTGGGTACCTCGCCTGCAACGGGCGTGCGTGACTTGCCCTGGCCAGTCAGATCTGGGATCGCTGCGAGCAAAAGGCGGGTATAGGGATGCTGAGGCGTAGCAAACAAAGCGTCGCGATCAGCGATTTCTACGATACGCCCTAGGTACATCACCCCCACTCGATCTGCCACATGATGCACAACCGCAAGGTTGTGAGAAATAAACAGATAGGTCAGGCCAAGCCTGTGCTGCAGATCTTTCATGATGTTCAAGACCTGCGCCTGCACTGACACATCTAGCGCCGAGGTCGGTTCATCACACACTAAAAATTCAGGGTTGACAGCAAGGGCGCGTGCAATTGAGATGCGTTGACGTTGCCCACCCGAGAACTGATGCGGGTAC
>CAIYCP010000213.1 GCA_903924715.1 uncultured beta proteobacterium | reverse complement strand
CAAAGTACCCAAACGCAGTCGTGGTTTCCAAGTCATTGAACATCGCAGATATGAGAGGGCTTATACAGCACATCAGAACGAATCCCGGGATGCCGTATGGCACAGCGGGCCCGACCACCGCTGGGCGCTTTACTGCAGAACTCATGCAATCTTTATTGCAAATAAAGATGACCATGGTTCCGTACAACGGTGCAGCCGCGGCGGTGACAGACTTAATGGGCGGTCATTTACAACTTGCAATTGTCGATATCAGTGCGGTCGCTCAACAGTTATCTACTGGCAAATTTGATGTGCTGTCTGTCACCTCTAAAAGCCGCTCGCCGATCCTCCCGAACATCCCCACTTTAGAAGAAACAGGCGTCAATGACTTTGAGTCAGTTGCTTGGGTAGCACTCTTTGCGCCACCACAAACGCCTGAGGCTATCCGACTGTTACTCAGCGATACGATCCGAAAAGGATTAAACCGACCCGAACTAAAAACCAAAATAGAACAAACCGGTGGAATCTTGGTGGTCACGAGTCCGAAGGACTTACACAATTATCTTGCAATCGAGTTGACCACGTGGCGCAAGCGTGCTCAGGAGAACGGCATTAAAGTTGATTAAAACAAGCACTGATTAATACGTCTGAGTATTTGCCCAGGCAACCCCTAAATGGACTCATATGAAACTGGCCTGTTTTAACAATACTCGCCTCGGTCTCGTCGACAACGACGATCAGATTATTGATGTCACAGATCTCGCCGAGCCGTTAGCAGGGCACAATCTTCAGCAGATTGTTGAAAAAGTGTTAGGTCATTGGTCTGGTATTCGACCAAAGTTTGAAGCAGCCCTCAAGCTTCGCAAGGGTGTTCCTGTTCATACCGTGTCTCTGATGGCACCCGTTCCTGATCCATCGAAAATTCTTTGTTACGGCTTGAATTTCTCTGAGTACGGCATGGTCCCACCGCTGGATAAAGAGATCTTTATCAAACCGGCAAGCTCGCTCATTGGAAGCGGCGGCACAGTGGTACTACCAGGGGTCGATGCCAGTCTTTTTTATCACGAGGCTGAGCTAGGCATTGTGATTGGAAAACCTGCGCACAAGCTTGCCAAAGGCACCGGTATGGACGTCATATTTGGATACACCAACTACATCGATGTCACCGCTCAGGCCGCGCTCAGCAATCGTGTCATCATGCCAAATGGTCGACGCAGCCTGTTCACCGGAAAATCATGGGACACATTCTCACCAATGGGGCCTTACCTCGTCACGGCCGATGAGGTCGGTGATCCCTTATCGTTACAGGTACGTTTTTGGCTGAATGGAATTTTGCGTCAAGACTTTCCGATGAACGATATTGTCTTCACGATTGCTGATTTAGTTGAACACGTGAGTCACATCACCAGCCTAAAGATTGGTGATGTGATCACCACCGGCACCAATCACACCGGGCTGTGCGCGCTACAACACGACGATCAAGTCGTACAAGAAATCGATAAGCTAAGGAAGCTAAAAGTGACGGTCTCTGACTCTTTGCGCCGAACCTGGCCGCGCGAACCCTTTAAAGAACTACTCGAAAATATATACAAAATGGCTAAGCGATAAAACTAGCTTGTCTGTCCGATCGCTTTGGCATAATCAGATTTCAAATAATGCTCCATGATTTCGCTACCGGTGGCAAGCCAAACGCCTTCGTGAGAGCAGATGTGTGCTAACGCAGCATCAAGTGCACCGATTCGATGAGGTTGCCCCGTCACGAAAGGATGCACAGCAATTGCCATCACACGACCAGACTCGGCGCCTTCGCGCCACAACACGTTGAACTGATCCTTTAGCATCCGCTCAAACTCAGGTACCGAACATTTCATATCGAAGTAAGCGGGCACATCGTTAGTTTGTACTGAATACGGAATCGAGACCATAGGTGGTGTGCCAATCTGCATCGTATACGGCTGATCATCGTTTACCCAATCACAGATGTACCGTATGCCCGCAGCAGACAGATGCTCAAGCGTATGCCAGGTTTCGGCGAGGCCAGGGCCTAACCAGCCCTGCGGCCGTTTCCCGCACGCACGCTCAATACGATCGACCGTAGCAAAAATCGCATCACGTTCTTGCTCTGAACTCATTTCGTTGATGCGACGCGCATTCGTTTGCCCGTGGCCCATGAGCTCCCAGTCGAGCTGCATGGCACGCTCGATGATTTCGGGGTGATGATCACAAACCTCGCTATTTAACGCCACT
>CAIYCP010000212.1 GCA_903924715.1 uncultured beta proteobacterium | reverse complement strand
GAGTTGCAAACGCCCCTTTGGTTGCCGCGGATCACCATGCCCTTGGGTATGCTTGGTTTAAGTCTGGTGTTGCTGAGATCGTTGTTTGAAAGCCTTCAAACGGTCGGCCGCGTGTGGCATGACACTACACCAGGAGGCCAATCTCATGCTTGATCTATTGATCGTTTTTGCGGTGTTTTTAGGCGTCTTGGCGGTTGGTTTGTCTGTGCCGTTTGCGATCGCCGTGCCAGGCGTCGTGTATTTGTTGTTGCACGGTGGCTTACCTGCACTCAAGGGCTTGGGCTTGGTGAGTTGGGGCAGTATGAACAGCTTTACCCTGACTGCGATTCCTTTATTTGTGCTGATGGCCGAGCTCATTCAGCGTAGTGGCCTCAGTCATCGCACCTATGTTGGCTTGGCTAAATTAGTTGCACCGATTCCGGGCGGTTTATTGCAGACAAACATTGCTTCGTGTGCAATGTTTGCAGCCATTAATGGTTCAAGCGTCGCTACGGCCGCGACGATTGGCAGTGTGGCGTATCCCCAGCTTAAGAAGCGTGGCTATAACGCAAGACTGTCGGCGGGGTCGCTCGCTGCTGGCGGCACCTTAGGGATTTTGATTCCGCCAAGTCTGGCGATGATTGTGTATGGCTCGTTTACGGATACTTCGGTGGCCAAGCTGTTTATGGCCGGTGTTATTCCAGGCCTTTTGTTGACGGCATTTTTTATGATTTACATCGCGATTCACGCGATGCTTAAGCCGCAGGATACGCCTCGAGAAAAAGGCCCACAGAATTTATCTGAATTTTTGCAGGCGTTGCGTGACATTGTGCCGTTTGTGCTGTTGATCGGCGGCACCATGGGAACCTTGTACTTTGGGTTGGCAACCCCAACTGAGGCTGCGGCACTTGGCTGCGTATTGTCAATTTTTATTGCAGCCTTTTCAGCGAATTTGACTTGGAATGTCTGCATCGATGCGTTGAAAGCGACAACGCGCTCGGTGGGAAACCTTCTCTTTATTATCTACACCGCATACATTTTTGCCTATGCTATTAGTGTTGCGGGTGTGGGCGAAGATGTCACGAGTTGGGTGGTCGGCTTAAAACTCAGTCGCCTTGAGTTTTTTTTGGCGCTCTTCGTTCTGTATACCGTGTTGGGATGCTTGGTTGAGAGCTTCGGCATGATTGTAATCACAGTGCCTCTGCTCTATCCAGTGTTACTCAGTTATGGGATCGATCCTGTTTGGTTCGGCATTATCTTGGTCGTGTTTATTGAGCTTGGGCAAATATCACCGCCAATCGGTATTAATCTCTTTGTGATTCAAAGTATTTCACGAGGAAAATTCAGCGACGTGGTGCTGGGTACAGTGCCCTTCCATATCCTCATGTTTGTGCTCTTGATACTGCTTGTAATTTTTCCAGAGATCGCGCTGTGGTTACCCGCGCACATGCTCGGTACCAAATAGGAGTCATGACATGTTCGCAGCACCCCCCGCAGTAGAAGCCCGTGTTTTCGCAAAGATCCCAGACAGACTTTCAAAAGTGGGCCAGCGTTCAGCGTTTGCCGATGTGCAATTTCATGGTGCTGAAACGCCTCATTTTATTGAAGGCCCTTCGTTTGACCGCCAGGGCAATCTATTTGTCACCGACATCCCTTTCGGTCGCGTGTTTAAAATTACACCCAGTGGCGATATCAGCGTAGTCGTTGAATATGACGGCGAGCCAAACGGGTTGAAGTTTCACCGCGATGGTCGCGCGTTTATTACGGATCATAAAAACGGCCTGATGGTGTTGGATGTCAATACAGGCAAGATTGAGCCGTTTTATGACCGTCCACTATTAACGCGTTTTCGCGGCGTGAACGATTTATTCTTTGGTGCGCAAGGCGACATTTACTTTACCGATCAAGGTCAAACGGGTTTGCATGATCCCAGTGGCCGACTGTATCGCCTACGTACAAACGGACAACTCGATTGCATTTTGAATAACATTCCTAGCCCAAACGGGTTGGTGCTGAATGTTGAAGAAAATATCGTCATGCTTGCCGTGACCCGCGCGAACTGTGTTTGGCGCGTACCGTTGATGAAAGACGGCACCACCAGCAAAGTGGGCATGGCGATCCAGATGACGGGGGGCTTTGGCCCGGATGGTATGGCGATTGACGCTGAGAATAATCTAGCGGTCTGTCATGTTGGCCTGGGCGTCGTGTGGCTCTTTAGCGCCTTGGGTGAGCCGATGCTACGCATTAACTCGCCAACGGGTAAGCTGGTGACGAACTGCGCGTATGGCGGTAAAGATAATAAGCAACTGTTTATTACCGAGTCAAAAACCGGCACGATCTTAGTGGCAGATATGCCAGTTCAGGGCCGTACGATGTTTTCGCACATGTAATGGCAAGTCAACAGAGATGACCACGCCAAGCTTAAAAGAAAAAATGCTCACCAAGCGACCGTTGCTTGGGGGTTTCATTTTTTCGAGTGACTCGAACATTTCTGAGTTGTATGCCGAAGCTGGCTACGATTTTGTGATTATCGATACCGAGCATGCGCTCAATGATTTGCGCATTGTGCAGACGCATGTGCGGGCTTGCGCAGCCGCAGGGATTCACGCGCTTGTCAGACTGGGTGCCGCAAATTATGCCGATGGTTCGCGCTTGTTGGATGCGGGTGTCGAAGGGTTGATGATTCCACACCTTGGGCATGATGCGCGCGCCAATGACGTTTTGCAATCAATGAAATACTGGCCTGAAGGTGTGCGGGCGACGTGCACTGGGGTGCAGATTGCGGGCTACGGGCAAAGAAATTTTGCCGAGGCCGCTGCACTGTCAAATAAAAATGTCTTGTCAGTAGGACTGGTTGAAGATCAAGCGTGTGTCGAGCGCATCGAACAAGTGCTTCAAGAGAGTCAGGTTGACTGGATTATGCCGGGCCCTGCGGATTTGGCTTCTTCGTATGGTTTGCACGGGCAATTGACTCACCCCACGATTCAAGAGGCCGTGAGTCGAATCATCGTTGCTGCGCAAGCACGGCTGATTAAAGTGGGCGTCTACGTCAATGAACTCAGTGAAATCGAAGTGTGGAAAAATCGTCAAATTGATTTTTTTGTACACGCGATTGATTACAAAATTTTAGGCAAAGCCTTGCGCGCTGCAGCCTTGGATTTTCGGCAACGTGTTTTGAACTAGTGGCTTAGCGCCACACAATTATCATTAAGGTAATGTGCCATGCAATTCAAAGAAGGTTTTATTGATTCGTTGTATTACAACGTCTTGGATATGACCCCAGAGTGGGTCGAGCAACGTGAAACAATTATTTTTCATCACGGGGTGGGCGCAAATACTGAAATTTGGGCTGAGTGGTTGCCGGTACTGGGTCTGAATTATCGTATTGCGCGTTTTGATATGCGGGGCTTTGGCCAATCAATCGCCAAGCCTGCTGGTGATCTCACTTTTGCTCAATTAATAAAAGATATTTCACTCATCGCAGATACCATTGGTGTCCAACGGTTTCACTTGGTGGGCGAGTCAATTGGAGGGACCGCTGCGCTGGCGTACTCCTTGGAGCATCTCGATCGTTTGCACTCACTGACGCTCACCAACACGGCGTTTCGCGGCGGCGTGATTCAAAACGTTGTTGAATGGGATACGCTGCTCAAAGAGCAAGGTCCTGCCGCGTGGTCAAAGCGCTTGATGCCTCGGCGGTTTCACGATGACGCCAAGATGTCGCCCGCCAAGCGCGCCTGGTACGAAAAACAGCAAGGCAATCATCCCGTCGAATCGATTATTGTGGCGCGAGATATTTTAGTGGGTGCGGATCTTGGCCCCAAGTTAGGTGAAGTGAACGTACCTGTGTTGTTGCTGCACGCCGATGGGAGTCCGTTTATTGCTGTCGACCAAATGGCTGAAATGCACAGCAAGTTACCGAGTTCGGAGTTTCATGTGTTCAACCACGCGCGCCATGGTTTGCCGTTTTCGCATGCTAAAGAATGCGCGCAGGTCCTGCTTGAGTGTCTTGAGCGCCGGTCGCTCTAACACCTTGTTTTAGAATTATTAGATGTTTAAGCAAGCCAAACTCGGAGAGTATGTTGACGCAGTC
>CAIYCP010000211.1 GCA_903924715.1 uncultured beta proteobacterium | reverse complement strand
GAGGTGTTTCACCGCGATGTGATGCCCTTGCTGACACCCATTGGTTTAGATCCTGCGCACCCTTTTCCGCGTGTCTATAACAAGAGTCTGAATTTTATTGTTCCGCTTTCTGGGGCTGATGCCTTTGGTCGCAAGGCAACGATTGCCATTGTTCAGGCGCCGCGCGCACTGCCTCGTTTGATACAGATGCCCCCTAAGGTTTCGGGCCAACCGCACAGCTTTATTTTATTGACCAGCTTGTTGCGTGCGTTTGTGGGCGAATTGTTTCCAGGCATGCAGATGCAAGGCTGTTATCAGTGGCGCGTGACCCGTAATAGCGACTTGTTTGTCGATGAAGAAGAGGTCACCAATCTGCGCCAGGCCTTGCAAGGTGAATTGTCGCAGCGAAATTTTGGTTCAGCGGTTCGACTTGAGATTGATCAGCTCACACCGCCTGACATCGAAGTATTTTTGCAAAAAGAATTTTCGTTGACAGCCGCCGATACCTATCGCGTGAACGGTCCAGCCAATGTCTCGCGCCTGATGCAAATTTGTAGTTTGGTGAAACGACCCGACTTATTGTTTCCAGAATTTCATGGGCCCATCCCAGCACCTTTTGACGCTTTACCAAACCGACCCGCTGCGATCTTTGAGGTCATCGCTAAATCCGACCAATTACTACATCACCCCTACCAGTCTTTTCAGCCGGTTATTGATTTCTTGACGGCTGCTGCGGTCGATCCTGACGTTGTGGCGATTAAGCAAACTATTTATCGCACGGGCGAAGACTCGGAGTTGATGAGATTGTTGCTTTCTGCTGCGAGAGCGGGCAAAGAAGTGACGGTCGTAGTAGAGCTGATGGCGCGCTTTGACGAGCAAACGAATATAAATTGGGCTGCGCGCCTTGAAGAGGTGGGCGCACACGTTGTGTACGGCGTGGTGGGCCATAAAACGCACGCCAAAATGGTGCTGGTGCTTCGCCGCGAAAAAGGCCGAATTCGGCGCTATGGCCATCTTGGTACAGGAAACTATCATCCGCGCACGGCAAGTCTGTATACCGATTTTGGTTTGCTGACCGCTGACCCGCGGCTATGCGAAGATATGGATAAAGTATTTTCGCAACTCACAGGGCTGGGCTCGCGACGCGTGCTCAAAGAGCTACTGCAGTCGCCCTTTACGTTGCATGACTCGGTTGTTTCGATGATACGCGCTGAGGCGCGGGCAGCGCGTGCTGGCAAAAAGGCCAGGATTTTGGTGAAGTTAAATTCGCTGCTTGAGCCAATCGTGATTCAAGAGCTCTACAAAGCCAGTCAGGCAGGGGTGAAGATCGATTTGATTATTCGTGGCGTGTGCGCGTTGCGTTCGAACGTACCCGGCCTGTCAGAAAACATCACGGTACGTTCGATCGTCGGACGTTTTCTTGAGCATTCAAGGGTCTTTTATTTTTATAGCGGCGGTGCTGAGCTAGTCTACTTGTCGTCTGCAGACTGGATGGATCGTAATTTTTTCAGACGGGTTGAAATTGCCTTTCCAGTTTTGGAGCCGTCCCTTAAAAAGCGGGTAATAGATGAGGCGTTTACCTTTGCCTTGCGAGACAATCGGCTGG
>CAIYCP010000210.1 GCA_903924715.1 uncultured beta proteobacterium | reverse complement strand
TTTTTAGTAGCGCATGCTGCCAACACTGTTGAGTGGGTGCATGCATGATTAGAGCACTGCCATTTTCTAGAGCAAGTGAAACAGTAGTTTTATCTTTCTTATGCCTAAATGAAAATTTGCGGGTCGCCCCAAGACTGAGTAAAGCAATCGGAGACTGCGCATCTAGCTCTTTTTCATCGTCACCATGCCAACCCATACCATCTGTGCCGTCATGATAGAGATTCAATAGGCAGGAGTTAAATTCTGACTGGGTAAGCTGCTCTAGTTGACGTTTAAGCTCTAGCAATTCTGGAATCTACGCTTGAGGTTGCTTTTTCACACCAGAGTAGGTGTATGTGCACTTAGGATCGCCAACCCAAGCGACTTGACGACGCGTCGTGATTAACTTTCCAAATATAATGAGCTGAGAGAGAGCCCTCTGAATACGCCTTCTTCCACTGGAATAGTTGGGTGGCAGCAATCCCAGCCTGTCGAGCGACCATCGACACGGTCATGCCCGCCTCAAAAGTCTGTTTTACCAACTCAAGCTTCTGTTCCGGAGTCCATCGCCTTCGGCGCTGCACCCCGGTTATGACTTCTATTCGATTAGTATTATTAACTGAGCTCATATCAGTACTCATAGGTGTATTCCTATTACATATTTTAAGGAATACCCGCGGTACTGTGAATCAGGGGGCTACTTCAGTGGGCATCTCACAAAGCACCAATACTTCGCGGGCTTCACCATTTTTTTCATACCATGCTGCTTTCATTTTTTTCCTTAGGTCTTTGCTTAAATACTAATCGATCTTATTCACATCGCCGCTAAATTCAAGTCCGCAAAACATTGCGCCGTGAAACTGCTCTGACACCAGATCTTCTTTGGAGTTCAAGGCGAGCACCTCTTTCAGGTAATCCTCTGCATTATCTTGTGGCCGGTAACCCATGTGCGAGACATTGCTATTATCCCAACGATTACGCAGGTTATTAGAAATCCCGTAGAGCACTTCAAAATGAAAGCCTGCGTGATCGATGCAGCATTGAATCAGGTGCACCATGTCTCGGTGGCTGATCCAAGTATTGAGTTGACGAAAATCTTCTGGTTTATTTGCGACCCGAAATGAACCGATACGAAGACAAGCGACTTGCATGCCGTGCTTATCAGCATACAAACGTCCGACGGCTTCACCAAACACTTTTGAAACACCATAGCGACTGTCAGGACGTGGTTCAACCGTATTATCAATAAATTTAGGTCGACGATGATAACCAATTGCGTGATTGGAGCTTGCGAAAATAAAACGTTTCACACCCATTCGAGAGGCTGTGTCATACGCGTTGTAGCAACCCTCAATATTCGCAGGAAGAATTTTCTCCCAGGTATCTTCAACAGGCACGCCAGCCAAATGAATCACACAGTCAATTCCATCCATCACTTGCTCAAGCGCTGCAATGTCACGCAGGTCGCACTGAACAATTTCCTCTCTTGCTTGCGCAGGTTGCTGAGGGGCAATATCCAAACAGCGCAACAGCTCGTATTGGCCTTTCAGACCCTCACGTACCACCACACCGATACCGCCGGCAGCGCCAGTTAACAAAATACGCTTCATGATTAAATTTCCCGTGCTTGACTTGTTTCAGAATCAAAAAAATGTATCTTTTTAGGATCAATTTTGATCGTAACCCTATCGTGCGCGCTGATCCGCATGAGCGGATCAATGCGACCGACAGCAATAGAGTCGTTGCCTACTTTAATCGTTGCGATGAGCTCACTCCCGAGGTTTTCAATCATTTCGACCTGACCCTGGACAGAAATGCCTGGAGCATCCTGGTCTAAAGAAATATGCTCAGGACGCAAGCCAAAGGTGAGCGCGGGATGGCCACCCGGCACTTGATGGCTATTGAGTGCGAGCCAGTCAGTCCCGAAGCGGTTATCACCAAGCGCACGCGCCTGAACAAAGTTCATCGCAGGCGAGCCAATGAAGCTCGCGACGAATTGATTAGCCGGTTTGCTATAGACCTCAACAGGGGTGCCCGCCTGCTGAATCACTCCTTCTCTCATGACTACCACACGATCACCTAAGGTCATGGCTTCGACCTGATCATGTGTCACAAAAATCGACGTGGTGTTGACCCGTTCACGGAGCCGTTTGAGCTCAATGCGCATTTGAGCCCGTAGTTTCGCGTCTAGGTTTGATAAGGGTTCATCAAACAAAAATACTTGAGGATTGCGAACAATGCAGCGTCCGAGTGCGACGCGCTGTTGTTGTCCGCCAGAGAGCTGGCTGGGTTTGCGCTCAAGCAGTGCATCGAGGCCGAGGATACTCGACGCATGCTTGATGGATTCTTGAATCTGCGCAAGAGCGACTTTCTTATTTTTTAAACCAAAGGCCAGATTTTCAAACACAGTCATGTGCTGATACAGCGCATAGTTTTGAAACACCATTGCGATGTCGCGCTCTCGAGGAGGCATATCGTTGACAACACGGTCGCCAATCAGGATCTCCCCGGAGCTAATATCCTCAAGGCCGGCAATCATGCGCAAACTGGTGGATTTGCCGCATCCGGACGGCCCCACCAGCACCACAAACTCACGATCAGCGATCTCAAGATCAATGCCCTTGACTACAGGCGCGGCGTTGCCATATTGTTTGACCAACTTTCTCAATGCAACGCTAGACATAATTTA
>CAIYCP010000209.1 GCA_903924715.1 uncultured beta proteobacterium | reverse complement strand
GTCGTCTTACCATTGGTTCCCGTCACGCCCAAAACACGTGGGGCGTATTGCTGTGATGCTTGCAGTTGTTGCAACGCACGGGCAAATAATTCAATCTCGCCAATCACTTCGATCGATGCTGCATTGGCCTGTTCGAGCAACTCTTTGACCGGCGATGCGCCCGGGATCAGACCTGGACTCAACACCAGCAAATCAATTCCCTCAAGCAGTGTCGTCTCAAACACCTCACAACCCAAGTGCAACTCAAGTGATGCCGCATCAACCGACTCTTTTAGCGCCTCGAGCGCTGCTGGTGTTTGTCTGGTATCGGCTACGCGCAATGTCGCGCCGTTGCGCGCACACCACCGCGCTGCAGCGACACCCGTCTCACCAAGTCCAACGATCAGAACCCGAGAGGGTAAAACAGAAGGGGTAACCGTATTGTTCATCGAATCTTTAGTGACGCTAACCCAACCAACACCAGCATCATGCTGATGATCCAAAACCGTACAACCACCTGTGTTTCTTTCCAACCACCCACTTCGAAATGGTGGTGAAGTGGTGCCATTTTTAAGATGCGCTGCCCCTGGCCATAGCGGTAGCGCGTGTATTTAAACCAGGCAACTTGCAGCATTACCGAAAGCGTTTCGACCACAAACACGCCACCCATGATGAACAACACAATTTCTTGCCGCACAATGATGGCAACCGTACCAAGCATGCCGCCAAGTGCCAGGGCACCGACATCCCCCATGAACACTTGCGCTGGATATGCGTTAAACCATAAAAATGCTAATCCTGCGCCGGCTAGCGCGGCACACAACACCATCAATTCACCGGCACCAGGTACATACGGAAACAACAAATACCGCGAATAATCGACTCGCCCTACCACGTACGCGAACACGCCAAGGGCCGACCCCACCATCACCGTTGGCATAATCGCCAAACCGTCGAGCCCATCTGTCAAGTTAACGGCATTGCTGGTGCCCACGATGACGCACCAACTCACCAATACAAAACCTAACGCGCCCAAGGGGTAACTAAATGTTTTCAAAAACGGCACGATCAAATCTGCACGTGAAGGCAGCGTGACCGAAAAGCCACTCGTAACCCAGTCTGACATCACCGACCAGAGATTTGCCGAAGCGGGTGCTGAGATTGCAAGCATCAAATAAAGCGATGCGACGGCACCAATCAAGGCTTGCCAAAAGAACTTCTGGCGTGCGGGCATTCCTTCGGGATCTCGATGCACAACTTTCCGATAGTCGTCGACCCACCCAATCCAACCAAAACCAAGCGTCACGAGCAGCACGACCCAGACATATTTATTACGCCAATCCGCCCATAACAAAGTGCTTACTGCAATCGAGATCAAGATCAACGCGCCACCCATCGTTGGCGTACCCGTTTTGACCAAATGCGTTTCAGGGCCATAACTACGCACCGTCTGGCCAATTTTCATTTCGGTTAACTTTCGAATCACCCAGGGACCCGCAATCAATCCAATCAACAGAGACGTCGCGCATGCCAACACCGCACGAAGCGTGATGTATTCAAACACCGAGAATCCGCGTGCGTAGTTATCTGCTAACCAACCGAATAACTCAAACAGCATGCTTCACCACATCATTAGAAATTTTTTCAAACTGCTCAAGGTATTGGCGTACGATTTTTTCCATACGCATAAACCGTGACCCCTTAATCAATATGCTGGCGGCCGAGTGCTCTGCAAGCCATTCGCTCGCCTGCTCAACAGACTCACAGATGACGGCTTGCGCACCAAACGCGGCAGCAGTCTGGCGCGTGGCTTGACCGAGCGTCAGCAGGTGATCAATCCCACACTCTCTGGCGTAGTGACCAACCTCTTCATGCATCGCGGGTCCGTTATCACCAACCTCACCCATATCGCCAAGTATGAGTACGCGAGGTGCCGGCAGACTCGCCAACACGTCGATGGCAGCTCGGACTGAATCTGGGTTGGCGTTATAAGAGTCATCAATCAGCACCTGACCGTTGACTAAACGATGCGGCTGCATTCGACCCGCGACTGCGTGAAACCGAGCAAGGCCTTGCTCGATCGCCAACAGCGGAACGCCTGCGGCGACCGCACACGTGGTTGCGGCCAAGGCATTTAGAAGATTGTGCGTGCCCGGCACC
>CAIYCP010000208.1 GCA_903924715.1 uncultured beta proteobacterium | reverse complement strand
TGACTTTGCATTCATGTCTGAATAACTAATCTCGCAGTCAAGCGAGTACCGGAGACAATTAAATGGATCGTAGACAATTTATTGGTATCTCAATTGCCTCAGGCATGAGCGTTGCCGGATCGTTCGCGCAGGGCGCGACTCCCTTTCCCGTCAAGCCAGTTTCGTTGGTAGTGGCGTTTGCACCGGGGGGCGGAACTGATGCGCTAGCACGAGCCTTGGCAGTTCCGTTAAGTCAAAATCTGGGCCAACCCGTCGTGGTTGAAAACAAAGCGGGTGCTGGCGCGCTGATTGGTTCTGAATTTGTTTCAAAAGCTGCGGCGGATGGCTACACCTTACTGGCAACGAGTGCACCGCATGCCAGCAACCCTTCGCTGATTTCGCCCATGCCGTTCGATACGCTCAGGGATTTTGCCCCTATTTGCTTAGCAGCGAAGTCTCCCTTTGTGCTGACGGTTTTGCCAGACTCACCCATTCAGAACTACGACGACTTGATCAAGCAGGCGAAACTGAGAAAGCTCACCTACGGCTCATCTGGAAACGGAACCAACGATCATTTTTCTGGAGAGATGACGGGTCATCTAGCCGGCATTTCAATGACGCATATCCCGTACAAAGGTACGGGCCCCGCCGTGCGTGACTTGCTGGGCGGGCACCTTGATTTGATGTTTGCCAATATTATTTCGGTGGCCTCGTTAGTGCAGGCCGGTAAGCTGCGCGCCATTGCAGTGACAACGGCACAGCGGTCAAGCCTGATGCCAGATTTACCGACGATGCAAGAGATTGTGAAACAACCGTTTGACTTTAGTGCGTGGACAGGTATTTTGGCGCCTGCTCGCACTGACCCCGAGGTGATTCGTCGTTTGAACTCGGGGATCCGTGCTGCCTTAGCCACTGCGGCTGTTCAAAAAACGATGACTGCCTTGGGTGCTGATATTGTTGCCGATCGGCCTGATGAATTTGCAAAGTTCATTGAGCGCGAAATTGAAAAAGGCGCAGAGATTGTGAAGGCGGCCGGTATCAAGCTCTAGCGCGGCTAGTCGGGCGTGAGCCCGATTTGTTTTACCACTCTTGCCCATTTTTCTAAGTGCACGCGAATGACTTCTGCGAATTCAGCCGAGGTTTGCGCGCCCGGCTCTGCGCCGTTGTCTGAGTACCATTTCAATAGCTCGGGTGATTTCAGTGTTTTTGCAAGATCACGCTGAAGTCGTTCGACGATTTCTTTTGGGGTGCCTGCAGGAACGAGTACACCATTCCACGAACTGGCCTCATAGCCTGGTACGCCTGACTCAGCAATGGTAGGTATTTCTGGAAAGCGGATCGAGCGCTGTGGTGCTGTGATGGCGATTGCCCGCATTTGACCAGAACGCAGATGTGGGAAGGCGCCTGAGATTGTGAGAAACATCAGATCAATATGTCCCCCGAGTAAATCGGTGAGGGCGGGATTGTCGCCCTTGTAGGCCACATGCGTCATTTTGATATCGGTTTCAAGACAGAACTGTTCAATAGAGAGATGGCCGCTGCTGCCGTAGCCAGGTGTCCCATAGCTTATTTTGTTCGGATTCTTCCGCGCGTAATCAAGCAGATCTTGAAGTGATTTTATTTCTGACGATTGGCGCACGACAACTAGATAAGCTTGAGACGAGGTCTGTATAACGGGCACTAAGTCGCGCGTGACGTTGTAGGGAAGTTTCGCCATGGTGCTTGCGGTGATTGCCAAGCTGGCCGACCCTTGCAAGATGGTGTAGCCATCGGGTACTGATTGCGCGACGAAGGCTGAGCCGATGACCGTTGCTGCACCGGGTCGATTTTCAACGACCACCGTTTGTCCAAGCAGGGCCGAAAGATTGGGCGCAATTAAACGCGCCACAACATCGGTTGCGCCACCCGCCGCAAAAGGGACGACAAAGCGTATCGGACGCTCGGGATACGAGAGCGCTAGTGCACTCGGTGCATAGGCCATTAATCCGCCCGCCACCAAGAGTAAATAGCTTAGAACGAGCTTAAGTGTGATGAAGAAGGCGCGCATGTGGGTGCTGATCGCTTGTGGTGAGCGTAAGTGTTTTACTCTGGAGTGATGCCTGATTTTTTGATGATGTCGCCCGCTTTGATCAGCTCGGCATTTAATAGCGCGGCTAACTCTGCCGGTCCGCCAATCATCGGTTCGGCTCCTGCATTTTGAATTTTACTGATAGTGTCAGGATCGCGTAGTACTTCAGCGACCGCTTTACTGAATACTTGTCTGATATTTAACGGCGTATTCGCAGGCGCAAAAATTCCTAACCAAGCAGCATACTCAAAGCCTGGTAAGCCTTCTTCACTTAAGGTCGTCAGTGCGGGTGCGCCATGATAGCGAGAGAGGCTCGTGGTGCCCAGTGCCTTGAGTCGTCCGGCCTGTATATGAGGAAAGGCAATAGCGATCGGTTCGCAAACCAATTGAATTTGCCCGCCAAGTAAATCATTTAACGCTTGTGCAGAACTTTTGTAATTGACCATTTGTAGGTCAATCTTTGCCATTGATTTGAGCATTTCGACACAAATTTTTGAGCCACTGGTTCCGGTGCCGTAATTCAATTTACCCGGCTGAGCCTGCGCTAATGCGATGAGCTCTTTCAAGTTGTTTGCAGGAATCGCAGGATGAATCACAATGACGTTATAAAAATTCTTCATTAACATCGCGACCGGTTCAAGGTCTTTGGTTGGGTGAAACGGTAACGATTTTCTGAGATAGAAGTTTGCCGCGAGCGTCGTGCTTGAACCGAGTACAAAGGTGTACCCATCAGGCGCAGATTTTGCACCCGCGTCGACGCCGATCACGCCTTCTGCGCCGGGTCTATTTTCGACGAAGACGGTTTGACCGAGCCGTTCGGTGAGCTTGGCTGCGACGGCGCGTGCACCCACATCGGTCGCTCCACCGGCACCTAAAGGCGAAATAATTTTGATTGATTTACTGGGGTAAACGTCTTGCGCATACGCAACGGTTGTGATGCCAACAAAAGCGAAATACAAACCAGCACATAGAACGTTGACTGCCTTCATCATGTCTCCCCTTAATCAATTAGGTATTGTTATTGCGTTGCATCGATGCCGCAAAGTGCTTTGCTATACCAGCTTTACCAACTGCTTACCAAAGTTTTCGCCCTTTAGCATCCCGACCAAGGCTTGAGGTGCGCTACCTAACCCTACCGCGACTGACTCACGAAACTTGAGTTTGTCGGCCACGACCAAATCGTAAAGCTGTTTGCGAATTGCTGGCCAGGTATCGAGCTTGTCGGACACAATAAAACCTTGTATGCGTAAGCGACTCACTAAGATCGCTCGAATGGTGCGGTAAGCATGGGCGTCGCGATTAGATTCAGAGACCATGCCACACAGCGCGATACGGCCAAAGGTATTCATGTGCGAGAGCAGTTGTTCAAAAATTTCGCCGCCCACGTTTTCAAAGAGACAGTCGATGCCTTGAGGGAGTGCGGCTGCAAGCTCTGCCGCAAAGTTACTTGAGCGATGATCGATGCACGCATCAAAGCCTAACTCATCGACAACGTATTGGCATTTTTTAGCGCCACCCGCAATGCCGACTACGCGGCAACCTGCATGCTTAGCGAGTTGCCCAACAACGCCACCGACCGCGCCAGAGGCTGCATCGACGACAACGGTTTCACCGGCTTTGGGCTGGCAGATATCAATGAGCCCCGTCCACGCGGTGATGCCGGGCATCCCTAGAATTCCTAAATACGCAGTGGGGCTCACCTTAGAGGTGTCGATCTTGGTGACGGCTTTGGCGTTGATCGTGCCATACAGGCGCCAGCCAGTCGGGGCTAACACAATGTCGCCCGGCTTGAAGTCAGGCGAGTTTGATTCAACGACCTCGCCCACTGCACCGCCGACCATCACCTCGCCTGGGTTCACCCCTTGTGCATAAGATTTTGCATCGGAAATGCGACCACGCATATAGGGGTCAAGCGAGAGCCATTGATTGCGGATCAGGACTTGGTTGTTGCCGGGTACAGGCATGTCGGCGTCAACGAGTTGAAAGTTTTCAGGCGTGACCCATCCGGTAGGGCGACTGACGAGGATGACGTGTTGATTGTTCATGAGATTTTGTTCTTTGTAGTAGTTGAGAATGCCTTGCGCAGAATATCTACGGGCTAGCATCATCATAATCCGGTAATCGATTTACGATTAATCTGCGGATACGCTTGGGCTTGCTACACTCGACAAAAGATTACAACGCTGAATGCGGCAGTGCAGCAAGTTTATTGATGCCCTTGTTGCCTCAGGTCTCACAAAGTAACGGTGTCTGGTCGCAAGCGATTGACACAGCGCCTTTAACCTAACTGCTCGCGATCCTCATGACATACTCTCAACAACTTGGTCAGATCATTTCCGGTCTTCGTTACGAAGATATTCCTGCACCCGTCATTCAAAAATTAAAGACTTGCCTTTTGTACGGCACCACGATGTCGGTGACAGCCGCAGACGATCGCGCCCTACTAGAGGCAGTGGTCCAAATGCATTCGGCACCCGGCCAAGCCAAAACGATTGTTTTACCCTTGCAACTCAGGGCTGCGGACGCGGCGTATGTGGATGCCTATCGCATGTGTTCGCGCGGGCAAAATGATACGTTCGCCGACATTGTCGCGCACCCGGGTTGCATCGTGATCCCTGCGGTATTGGCGGTTGCACAAGAGTGTCAAGCAAGTGGACGTGAGGTGTTAACCGCGTTAGCGGCGGGCTATGAATGTTTGGCAAGCATTGCTGCGGGCGCGGCTGCGTCTGTCGTCAAAAACCGCTTTCGTGCGACCTCTGTTTTTGGTGTCTTTGCTGCGGCTGCGGCGGTCTCAAAATTGCTGGGCCTTGATGCGGTCAAAACCGCGCACGCGCTTGGCCTGGCGAGTCAATCCTCTGCAGGAACCATGCAGTGCTGGGGAGAAGGAACACCTGAGTGGCGCCTGCAAGTGGCCAATGCCGCGCGCGGTGGTGTAATTGCTGCAACACTGGCGCAACAGGGGTTTCCAGCAGCCTCGCAGGCGCTCGAGGGTGATAGCGGATTGTATGCAACATTTGCAGGCAAGGCAGTGGTCGCGGCGCCTCAATGGACTTGGCAGACGCCAACGGTGGTTTATAAACCCTTGCCGGGCTGTCTCATTAATCAAGGGCCGCTGTATCAACTTTTAAGCTTGCAACGGCAACATCATTTTGTTGCAGACGATGTCAAGACGATCACCGTCACGCTTTCGCCGCGTAACGCCGATTACCCCGGAACAAAAAATTATGGGCCGTTTGACTCACCGACTGGCGCGATTATGAGTTGCGCGTTCATGCTTGCAACAGGCCTGCGTGATGGCACCTTAAAAATTACCGATTTTGATCAGCACTATGGTGCGGGTACGATTCATGACTTGAGTCGTTGCGTTGTGGTGCAAGCTGCTGAAGGCATGAGCGACTGGGGCAGTAAAGTTGTTGTTCTGCTTGAAAACAATACGATACTGAGCGATGAGATCACGGATCTTTCGCGGTTTGCTTTTGAGTGGGATGAGGCTCAAGGCAATCTGGCTGCAATGGCGGATGAATGGCCTTTCGCTGACGCGCAGGTTCGTTACCAGGCGCTCAAACGCATTGTTCAACATTTTGAAAAAGAAACGTCCGTTGACGGCTTGATTGATCTACTTAGACCTTAATCGTTAACACCCAGGAGACAATCCAATGATTCATACAATGCTGCATGACAAGATAACGGGTTGTATTAAAAAATTGATGACTGCGACCCTGACAGTCGCAATCGTATTAATGAGCCAGCAGGCTTTGGCTCAAGAGTACCCAACGAAAGCCATCAAAATCATTGTGCCTTTTGCTGCGGGTGGCCCCGCCGACATCGTCATGCGTCAAGTTGCTGCAGCGATGTCTCCGATCTTGGGCCAAGCCATGGTC
>CAIYCP010000207.1 GCA_903924715.1 uncultured beta proteobacterium | reverse complement strand
CAGCAGGCTTACTGACTTCAATCAAGAGGTCGCCTTTAACAGAACCAGTACCCATCTTGGCTGAAATTTTGGGCAATCCAATTGAAAAACCCTTGGCGACCAAATTTTGCAAGGCGCCGCTTGTGCGAGCCTGTTCGTCGGCCGTTAGGTTGCGAAAATCGTTTGAGTCAGTGCTGATCGCAGAAAGTGTATCGACGCTTGCGATGTCGAGCCCTTTCACTACAAACTCAAGCGCTAAGTCGCTCAGTTTTTGCCCCGCCACCGCCAGGTTCGCAATGGTTGGCGTGACATTAAGCTCTAGCTTAGCGTTGTTCTCGTTGATAGCGACGTTAACCGCAATCGCCTCTGCAGTCGCTTCTTTTGTACTGAACTTGTCAATCGCGAACTGCATCGTACCAAGCCCACGAGCACGATTTTGAATATCGCTTGTGAAACTCAATCCGGTCACGTCAAGCGCGTGATCGTCGCCTCGCGAGCTCAAACGATCAGTTTTCCATTGCAAAGCGACAGTCTTCTCACCCCAGACAATGTTGCCACTTGACGGTGATAAATGAAACAGATCCTTACCTTGCTTCATGGCGAGCTCGGGCAATTTCAAAGTCGAGAGTGCTTTGCCACCATAGGCAAGCTTACCCTGCCCCGTTAATTTGATTTCAGAGCCAAACAGCCGATTAAACTCTGTCCCAGTTTTGCCAACAGGCTTGACTGCCCATTGAAAGCGCATCGATGACGAAGGCAACAGCAAGTTTTCAACGCTGTAGTTGACTTGGAGCGCAAACATTTGATTGCCACTTTTTGCATCCACAGCCACCTCATTAAACCGAATCTCAAATTGACCGGTTGAGGAAAACAAACCTTGTTTATGATTGACCTCTGCGAGGCTAATCGCTGCATTTTGACCTGCCTTGGCGCTGATATTTGCAATGATTGTTGCAGCAGTGCGCCCCACATAGATGCTTGCGCCAAGCCAGCCTGATACGGCGATAACGACCACGACGACAACTGCGATAAGAATTTTTTTCATGCGACTTTTCTTATAAAAATAGTGTTGCAAAAAATTGACTATCGACCAAACTCTTTTGAAAGTTCAGCAGCACGATCATTGGCTGCCGCCATCGCTTGCGCGACGATCGTTGCAAAATGCTGTGCAGCAAAAACGTCTAAGGCAGCGGCCGTAGTGCCCCCTTTTGAGGTCACACGTTCGCGCAAGACAGCTGGTGTTTCAGTCGATTCGGCCGCTAACTGTGTTGAACCCGCTAGGGTCGCGAGGGCGAGCGTGCGCGATTGCTCTGCCGATAAACCTAAGGCTTGCGCGCCCGCCATCAAAGACTCTAAAAATAAAAATACGTAAGCGGGGCCACTACCCGACAAGGCAGTCACTGCATCGATGGCTTGATCGTTATCGACCCACACCACTTGCCCCACAGCGCTTAGCAAGTCGGTGGCAATGTCTTTTTCGGATTGGGCTAAGCCTTCGACAGCCACCATTCCTGTTACCCCTGCGCGCACCAAGGCGGGCGTATTGGGCATACAACGCACCACGCGCGTGTATGGTTGTTCGGGCGAACCTAGCCAGCCCGACAGAGAGTTCAGGGCAATCCCAGCCGCGATACTAATGATCAGAGTATCTGGTTTAAGCCAAGGCTTGCATTGCAACACCACTTCGCGCATTTGCTGTGGCTTGACTGCGAAGATCCAGACTTGTTGGGCGGATAACGAGGCATCAGGTGCGCTGGCCACGCTGATGCCACGCGCGCGCCACTGCTCGCGCAACACCTCGGCGACCTCGAGCACGTGCAACTGTGAGGCCGGACAGCCCTGCCCAAGCAATCCCGACACCAGAGCATTTGCCATGTTGCCGCCACCGATAAAAGCGACCGAAGGAATAGGATTCATTTGAAGTCTTTAAAAAATCAAGAAAAAATAATGGTCTGTGCGAAGATACCGCAAAATACTGCAAAACCTATCCACGTATTGTGCAAAAACGCCCGAAAACACCCCTCGCGCGTGCGCTGCCTGATCCAGACAAGATGCACCACCACTAACCCAGCACTGGCCAACAACCCAAGGGCATACGGCCACCCGTATGACAGCAAATGCCCCACCCAGCCCAACAACAGTAACGTACCGAGGTAACAAATAGCCACCCAGAATATATCGTACTTTCCGAAGGTGATGGCTGATGTTTTGAGACCTAGCCGGATATCATCCTCGCGATCCACCATCGCATACTCGGTGTCATAGGCGATCGCCCAAAAAATGTTCGCTAACAGCATCAACCACGCGACCGTAGGTACCGACCCGACTGTCGCTGCAAAGCCCATCGGAATCCCAAAACCAAAGGCAAT
>CAIYCP010000206.1 GCA_903924715.1 uncultured beta proteobacterium | reverse complement strand
CGAACGGCTGACCTGACGCGCGTTGCGTGCGACTTCGGTCATGCCTTTCTTTTGATGGTCAAGCTCTTCGAGCGTCATCATCGGTAGAAAAACATCGTGCTCTTCAAAGCGAAATAAAGAACTGGGATCATGCAACAGCACGTTGGTGTCAAGCACAAATAGCTTGCTGATGCCACTACTCGCAGCCTTATTGCCAACGCGTTTATTGCTACGCGTGGCGACGGGGTGTGTTGATTTTTTTGATGCGCTTGTCGTTGAACCCGCGCTGCGCGCGTGTATGTCGTGTAAAGGGTTTTGGCGTGAAGTGACGGTTGGTGCGACGAGATGCTCAGGTGGTGCCGGGATGATTTTCAGATGCGCCGGTTGTGCGACGGATAGCCCCTCTAGCTCAGGTTGTATTTCTTCTGCTTGTCGCGCGGATACGGTTGAACTGGATTCGACGGCAGCAAGATCTAAAATAGCGGCAGGGCGTGTAGGCAGTTTCGGCAAAGGCATAAAAGGCAGTCCCCAGAAAGGCGATTAAAGAAATCAGTCAAACAAAATATCTACTCGCTTTAAGCCAGTGCGCGAGCGGCTTCAAGTACTTCTTGGGCATGCCCAGGTACTTTGACGCCACGCCATACGCGCACGAGATTACCTTTTGTATCAATTAAAAAAGTGCTGCGTTCGATGCCGCGCACTTGTTTGCCGTACATGTTTTTAAGTTTCATTACCTGGTAGAGCGCGCAGAGGGTTTCGTCAGGATCTGCAATCAGCGGAAACGGTAAGCCAAGCTTGCTACTAAAGTTTTGGTGCGATTTCAACGAGTCGCGCGAAGCCCCTACGATTGCGCAATTCGCTTGCAAGAAAGCGTCATGCAGGTCACGAAAGTTTTCAGTCTCAGTGGTGCAGCCCGGCGTATTGTCTTTGGGATAAAAGTACAAGACGATGGCGCGCCCGAGGCATTGCTCAAGTGTGATTTGGCCAATGGTGCTTTGAACAGTAAAGGCTGGGGCGGGTTTTCCAAGTTGCTCTGGGGACTGGTCTACGGTTTTTTTTGAGGTCATCTTGTTTTACTCAGGGATCAAAGCGGCGATAACTTGACGACCTTCGGCCATCAAGATGTTAAAGGTGCGTGCGGCAGCTTGCGTCGTCATGCTTTCGACGCCGACTCCAATCTTTAAGAGGGGTGCGACGATGTGATGCGGTAGCATCTGTTGCTGGGCGCCGGTTCCGACCAGCAAGACCTCGGGCTTATCTCCAATCACCTGTGGGATCGCGCCTTCGTCTGATTCAAGAAAAGCCATTGGGTCAAGCGGGGCCAGGCTGAGCTTGGCTGCCGCTAAAAGCAGTTCGGTTGAGATGTCACTGGGATTCAGAGTCGGCCACCGGGCGATTTCGCCGAGGGGCCCGAAGGCAATCGCGTGGTTAAAGCGAACTTTATTCACTTCGACAATACCGTCGCCGTAACCGGTGACGGTATTCATTGCCGAATTCGTATCTGTATGAAGCTTCAATCAATACCTCGGCATGTTCGTCAGACTATAGCGCAATCACTCGGTGTTTGTGTTGCGTCTGGTGAGGCGTTTTAGAGACAATTACATTAAATTTTTATGACTTTTCAGCACGATTTGCGAGACAGGCTAGGTTGCGCTAGATTAGATGGCTTTGCTGCAGCGCAAATGAGTGACTTGAGGTCTAATAGACATCAGGATTGCTTAGTGATGGCAGCTCTGTTTTTGCCTAGCCCTACGAACAAGGATGCACGATGAAGAGGTTTCCCCGGATTGAGCGTTTGCCACCTTATGTCTTTAATATTACGGCCGAGCTCAAAATGGCGGCGCGCCATCGTGGTGAAGACATCATCGACATGTCGATGGGTAACCCTGATGGCCCCACACCGCCCCATATCGTTGAGAAACTCGTCGAGGCGGCATCTCGTCCCACTACGCACGGCTACTCGGTGTCAAAGGGCATTCCGCGTTTACGCAAGGCCATTACTGACTGGTACGCCCGCCGTTATCAGGTGCAATTTGACCCTGATTCTGAAGCAATTGTGACGATTGGTTCAAAAGAGGGCTTGGCGCATTTGATGCTTGCGACGCTTGATGCGGGCGATACGGTCTTGGTGCCCAATCCGAGTTACCCCATTCATATCTACGGCGCAGTGATTGCAGGGGCGAATATTCGCTCAGTCTGCATGACACCGGGCAGTGATTTTTTTCAAGAGCTTGAACGCGCTGTGCGTGAATCAATCCCGAAACCCAAAATGATGATTCTGGGTTTTCCAAGCAATCCCACGGCCCAGTGCGTTGACTTATCGTTTTTTGAACGCGTTGTCGCGTTGGCGCGCGAGCACAACATCATTGTGGTGCATGACTTAGCCTATGCCGATATTTGCTTTGATGGTTATCAGGCACCGTCTATTATGCAGGTGCCGGGTGCCCGAGAGGTTGCTGTTGAATTTTTTACCATGAGTAAAAGCTACAACATGGCAGGTTGGCGAGTGGGTTTTATGGTGGGCAATGCTGAGTTAGTCAACGCCTTAGCGCGCATCAAAAGTTATCACGACTACGGAACCTTTACCCCGATTCAGG
>CAIYCP010000205.1 GCA_903924715.1 uncultured beta proteobacterium | reverse complement strand
CTCGGTCATCCCCCATGCATGAATGACTTGAATACCTTCGTTTTCGAAGGCTTGGATCATTGCGGGCGGGCACGCCGAGCCACCAATCACAGTGCGCTTGAAGGTGGTGAATTTAATCTTGTTGGCAAGCGCGTGCTGCATGAGGCCGGCCCAGATCGTCGGTACGCCTGCAGACATTGTCACTGACTCTTGTTCAATCAGTTCGCATAATGAAGCACCGTCTAATTTGGCTCCAGGAAACACCAAGCGTGCCCCAGCGAGCGCGCAAACATAAGGTAACCCCCAGGCATTGACGTGAAACATGGGTACGACGGGCATAATCGAGTCGGACGCAGTAATTCCGAAGGCATCAGGTAGTGCAGCCGCATACGTGTGTAGAAGGGTTGAGCGGTGGCTATATAGGGCGCCTTTGGGGTCGCCTGTTGTGCCCGAGGTGTAGCAAAGGCTTGAGGCTGCCCGCTCGTCGAAGATGGGCCACTCATAGTCGCCCGACTCTTGGGCTAACAGCGTTTCATAGCATTCTATGTTTACTGAACTGCTGACAGGCATTTTGTCTGAGTCTGTGAGGCAGATCCAGTGCTTGACCGTTGGGCATTGGCCATGAATCGTTTCGACGATCGGCAAAAAGGTGGTGTCAAAAAATATCACCTGGTCCTCGGCGTGATTGACGATATAGCGTAGCTGCTCGACAAAAAGTCTTGGATTGATGGTGTGGCAGACCCGCGCGCTGCCCGAGGCACCATAATAGATTTCAAGATGGCGATAGCCGTTCCAGGCCAAGGTGCCAATGCGTTGGCTCGGTTTGATCTGCAGGCGATCAAGCATTTGGGCTACTTTCTTGGCCCGAGTATGACATTGTGCATAGGTGTAGCGATGAAGGTCACCTTCGGTACGCCGGGAGACGATTTCAGTGTCTGCGTGATGCCGTGCAGCATGAGACAAAAGCCCCGATATCATCAAAGGTTGAGTCATCATCTGGCCCATTAATAGGGCCGAATTCTCGATTGTCCTAGCCATCGCCACTCCTTGTCTCGCACTAACACGTCGCCTAGGGCGTATCTTGTGTCGTTATCATATCGTCAAGTTGAAATGTACACTCGTTATTTGGCTGAGGCACGGCATTTTTGTCGAACGCATTGGGCATGATTTTTGGGGATTTTTGTGAAAATAAGACGATTGAGCGCTTGGTTATTCTTGAGTCTGACGCTGCTGGCCGGTTTGGGACGTCTCGCCTTGGCTCAAGAGTTTCCGGTTGGGCAAACAATTACGATCATCGTGGGGTTTGTGGCCGGAGGCGGCACGGATACCGCAACCCGAATTATTGCCAAAGAGCTTGCCGCGAATTTAGGTCAGGCGGTTGTAGTCGAGAATAAGCCTGGTGCTGGGGGCATGTTGGCGGCGCAATATGTTGTGAATGCCAAATCGGACGGTACGGTGTTGATGCTGGGGTCGATCGGTCCGATGGCTGTGATGCCCCACTTGATGAAACTTTCTTTTGATCCCTTACGCGATTTGGCGCCCATCACGATGGGCGCGAGTTTCCCCAATGTATTGGTGGTACCGCCTTCTTTGAATATCACCACTTTGGCTGAATTCATTGCGCTCGCTAAAAAAAATCCGGGTAAGTTGACCTATGCCTCAACGGGGGTTGGGTCTGCTGCGCATTTGGCCGGTGAATTGCTCGGGCAACGCGCGGGTATCGAAATCGTACATATTCCGTATAAAGGTGGTAGTGCAGCAATGATTGATTTGATTGGAGGGCGCATCGAGGCGTATTACTCGACGCCATCGTCTGCAGCTTCACATATCCAAAGTAAAAAACTGGTGGGATTGGTAACCACTGGCTTGACGCGGCCTGACGCGTTGTCTGGCTTGCCGACCATTGCTGAATCGGGTTATCCAGAGTTCAATGCTTCGAATTGGTACGCTTATCTGGCGCCTGGAAAAACGCCCACCTCTATTCTTGAGCGCTGGAACACAGAGTTTGTCAAAGTGCTGATGACGCCTGCAGTGCGTGAGGCCTTGCTGTCTCACGGTCTCATTCCCGATCCAATGAGTCGTCAGGCGTTGGCTGAATATATGGCGAAAGAATCCGCCATTTGGAAAGCCGTCATCCAAGAGCGCAATATTAAAATTGATTGAAGTGAAGCGATCTCTTGGTTCGGTGGTGCAAACGGATATTTATTGCGCCGTGCGACGCGCGATTTGAGCGCTTCGGCGTTCATGTTCTTTGTTGTAGCTAAAGGCGAAGGGCATTGGCTTACTGTCTGTCGTTTGCCGGTAGGCTTGAGCCAACGACTGTTGTTTGTGAGGACTAAATTGTTCGAAGGGTAACGAAAATCCCCCATACAAATCGACATTGCCAATTTTTTTTAAGAAGGCATAGTCGACACCTGTTTCATCTTGAACGACGACTGGACTATTTTTGGTAATCATGTCGCGCAAAACAATAAAGTTACCGTCTTGCAGTAAGTGCGAGGCGGCTTTAATGAGCATTGGATGTTGAGTCATCTGACTTAACCAGCCTCTCATGGGCTCGTTCACTAAGAGATTTTGATCAGAGAGATCAAGACTGACATAATCGAGTGCGACAGTTTTGCCATTTTTTTTCAGTACCAAACGCACGGATGTCCAAGGGCCAACAGATTTAATAAATTGCCCTGAAGCAGGATCGTAGGCGATGGGATAGAGCTCGGCGACATCGTAGCCTGTGTAAAGTGCGAAGGTAATTAGAATTGTGGTGATGCCGATATGGGTACTTTTAGCGAACCGGTCAGCCTCAAGTTCAGCAGTAATAAAAAATGCGTTATTCGCAAAGCGTTTCCATTCGCGCAAAAATTTGGTTTGAAAGTGTTGCGCACGCTCGGGTGGCATCTGCGCAAGCAGCGCAGGTTCACCTGCCGCTTGCATGGCGACCATGACGTAGCGATCAGCGTCGGGATAAAGTTGATTCACGGTTACAAAATCGGGGCCAGAAAATGGGTAGAAAACAGTACCTGCGCCAGAGAAACGAATTTCACTCTTCGCCCAGTCTGTCATTAATAAGCCGTGATCTTTTTGATAGACCGCCCAAGACTCATCGGCCGCCTTTTTATTGTCGGTCGTTAAAAATGGAAATGCTTCAGGGGTAGGATGCGAGCCGACAAAGTACTGCCCTTGTTTGTTTGACGAAGGGTTGCGCGTCGGCTGAGCGCTGACGAGTGCGGCTAGTACCGGTTCGTTAGGCGTGGCTGCAGGTACGCGCGAGGCGACTTCTGCGGGAGGGGCAGTTGATGAGGTTTGCGTGCGACCGCTCGAGGGGACTCCGAAGGCGCACAGAAGAAATATTGCAGTGATTGCAGGACGAGCAAGCCAGATCATGTTTTCAGTCGAGTGATTAAAAGAGGGTAGCGCCAAGGTAGTCGCGCACGTAGCGTGCGCAAGATCATACCCTACCTAGCGGGGCCGAGTGAATCAGACGATCGAGCGTGCCGAGGTGATGCCGCCGTCGACCGTAAAGATCGATCCAGAGGTATAGGCCGACTTATTAGAGGCCAGATAGACGCATAAGTCGGCGATTTCTTCTGAAGTGGCCGCGCGACCCAACGGAAGTTTGGCCAGTAGCTCGCCAGTCCGGCTTTCATCGCCAAATTGGTCCTTTGCACGACGGCGCAAGACCTTCTCAATACGGGGGGTTGAAACGGCGCCTGGGTTAACCCCAAGCACCCGAATACCATCGCGTAGGCTTCTGCCGCCAATCGCACGGGTAAAGGCCATCAGCGCGGCATTGCCGGTGGTGCCGGCCACGTAATCAAAATCATAGTTCTCACCACCACTGCCAATATTGTTGATGATGACGCCTTGCCCGCGCGCTTTG
>CAIYCP010000204.1 GCA_903924715.1 uncultured beta proteobacterium | reverse complement strand
CCATACCAATGCCGTTGGTGCCAGTGCCCGTGACGTTACAAACGTTTGGCGTGATGCTCGCGGGCTTAATCCTAGGCTCTAAGCGGGCAGGGCTTGTGTTGCTGCTTTATGTGATGATCGCTTTGTTGGGCCTGCCGGTGTTGCCAGGTGGGCGAGCCGGCTTGGCGGTGTTGGCAGGCCCGACGGCTGGGTTTTTGTTAGGCATGATTCCAGGCGCGGTCGCGATTGGGTGGCTGGCGCTTGTGCTGGATCGCGGTAGCAAGTTAAAGGCAAGCTCTAGTTCGCACCAGGCGCTTCAGTCAAATCCGAAGTGGCAGATCGTGCGTTACGCGTTGGCAGCCATGGCGGGTGGGATTGTGTTGGTCTACGCAATTGGCATCCCATGGTTGGCACTTGTTACAAAAATGGGCCTGACCAAAGCGTGTTGGGCAATGGTGGTTTTTTTACCGGGTGATGTGTTGAAGGCGCTTGTCGCCGCGGTGGTTGCGCAACGTATTCGTCGCTTGAATTTGGTTTGATGTCTCGTATTTGATGACAGCGTGATGACGGCGCTGCCTTCAAATCTGTTGCGTTGCAATGCATTCGTCATCTGCGCTTGCTATGGTTTGCACACTTTGAATTTTAGGTGTGCAACATGTCCGCAATCGTCATTCAAAAAATATCAAAGTCCTTCGGGGTCACGTGTGTCTTAAAAGACATATCACTGACCATCAAAGATGGCGAGTTTGTATCGTTGCTAGGGCCCTCGGGTTGTGGCAAATCAACACTGCTGCGGTTGATTGCTGGTCTCGATGTCGCAGAGCGAGGCTCGATTGTGGTAGGTCAGCATGATGTGACGCGCTTGCACCCTAAAGATCGAGACCTTGCGATGGTGTTTCAGTCTTATGCGCTTTATCCTCACCTGAGTGTCTACGACAATATCGCTGTCCCCCTGCGCATGCGACGCTTGAACGCTTGGCAACGATTGCCTGGTGTGCGTCTATTTAGTCGTCTGCAGCAAAAGATCGAACGAGAGATTCGTCAAGATATCCATGAGGTTGCGCAGACGCTTGGTATTCAAGCGCTACTGCCCCGCAAGCCTGCCCAGTTGTCGGGTGGGCAACGTCAACGTGTCGCGCTAGGGCGCGCCATGGTGCGCAAGCCCGACGCGTTTTTGATGGATGAGCCTCTGTCTAATCTTGACGCGAAATTACGCGTGCATATGCGTAGTGAACTCTCGCAATTGCATCGCACCCTTGGCGCGACTTTCTTGTACGTCACGCACGATCAGGCTGAAGCACTGACGATGTCAGACCGAATTGCTGTGATGATGGAGGGATCAATTCTTCAGTACGACACGCCCGACGAAATTTATCGTAATCCGACTGATTTGCGGGTGGCCGAGTTTGTGGGCAGTCCGCGTATCAATATGCTTGAGGGTTGGGTGCGCGAGGGCAAGCTTGAGATTTCAGAGACTGAACACCTGACCCTTAGGCAAAGTTGGCTGGATTTAAGTGTGGACGCGCCGCACGGGCTAGGTGTTGTGGTTGCCTTTAGAAGCGAGCAGTGTTCACTGGTGTCAGCTGAGCAAGCTG
>CAIYCP010000203.1 GCA_903924715.1 uncultured beta proteobacterium | reverse complement strand
TGCAACAACCCTGGATTAAAAGCCTACTGAAGGTGACTTATGCGCAAAGAATATGATTTTTCTAAGGCTCGCAAAAATCCATATGCCTCGCAACTCAAAAGGCCGATTACGATTAGGCTCGATGAAGACTCAGTGACCTACTTTAAAACCATTTCAGAAGAAGTAGGGATTCCCTATCAAAGTCTAATTAATCTCTATTTGAGAGACTGTGCGACCTCACATAAGAAGCTAAATCTGACCTGGAAATAGTCTAAATTCCAGATTAGCCATACTAGAGCCTTGGTCCCGCAAATCAATCTCTAAAAAAGAAACGCCCTATGTTGTAGGGCGTTTCTTTTATTTGAACTGCGTGTGCAAGCTAAGCAGCCTTACTGCAATCAACCCACTGCCGTTCGCACTGAGGCCATCGACATCAGCTTGAGCCTTGGGCCCGCTTTCATCATCTGGCCCGGCAACTGGCGTCCAACAATCTTCTCGACTTCTTTTGCAACCAAGATCAGCTTGTCGAGATCGATGCCGGTGTCATAGCCGCATTCATGCAACAAGTGCACCAAGTCTTCGGTGCAAATATTGCCCGTTGCACCGGGTGCGAAGGGACAGCCACCCAAACCTGCAATAGACGATTCGTACTCAAGCACGCCAAGTTGCAAACCATTCATCACGTTGGCCAACCCTACGCCGCGGGTGTTATGAAAATGCAGGGCGATTTGCACATCAGGAAACTTATTGCGAACGGCCTCAACGGTGCGCGTCACCACAGGTGGGGTCGCCATACCTGTCGTATCACCAAACCCGATACGACGAATGCCGTGTGCGTGATAGGCGCCGACAATCTTCAGAATGTTATTAATCGGCACATCACCTTCAAACGGGCAACCAAATGCCGTGGCTAAGCCGCCGTGCATGCTGATGCCCCACTGATTGGCGATTGGCACGACTTGTGCAAAATCAGCAATCGCTTCATCAATCGTTTTATTCAAATTAGTTTTGCAGTGGCTTTCGCTAGCCGAAATAAAACCCACCATCACATCGGCCTTGGCCGCTGCAGCGCGCTCGGCGCCACGCGCGTTAGGCACCAACACGGCAAGCTTGACACCCGGTTTGCGTTGCACCTGCGCCATGACGTCGGCCGCATCCGCCAATTGTGGCAGCGCACGCGGCGACACAAAGGAGGTCGCCTCAACGCTGCGTAAGCCTGCGTCAATCAACGCGTCAATCACCGCAACTTTATCGGCGACGCTAATTTGTTCTTTTTCAGCCTGAAAACCGTCACGCGTACCGACTTCGGTAATGGTGACAAAACGTGAACCTGTTGCGCTCATAAATGCCTCGTATTTTTTAATAAACCCATTTAAACAACTGTAAATTTGACCATCTCAATTTCTTTATTAAATCACGCCCTTTGCCTTCAAAGTATCAATCGCCTGGGTCGTCAAGCCCAATTCAGTAAGTACCTCGATATTATCCCCACCCAGATCGGGCGGTGGGCGATACATCTGGCACGGATCGTCCGTAAATTTGATCGGAAACCCCAAGACATCCAAGCGGCCATGCTCTGGATGCTGAATCGTCATGCGCATCTGCTGATGCTTGGTCTGAGGATCTTCAAAGGCCTCATGCACATTGAGCACGCGCCCACAGGGGACGCCGGCCTCGTTGAGCACCGCAATCCAGTGCGCAATCGGTTTTTCGCTGATCTTGGCATTGATCTCAGTATTGATCTGCTTGCGGTTTTGAAATCTGAGCTTGTTGGTCGAGAACTCTGGGCGCTCACGTAGATGCTCAAGGCCCAAGACCATCAATAACTTTGCATAAACGCCATCGTTACTTGGCGCCAAGGCTACCTGCCCATCGGCCGCATCAAACATCCCATACGGCGAGACTAAGGCATTGTCGTTACCCGTTCGCGTTGGCAACTTGCCCGTCGCAAAATAATTTGAGGCTAAAAAGGCCATCACACTCGTCATGCTATCGGTGAGCGCGGTGGTGACTTCTTCGCCCTCGCCTGTGCGATCACGGCGCAACAAGGCGGCCATAATCCCCATCGCGGCATACATCCCTGACAATAGGTCTGAGATGGGTGGTGCGGCGCGCATCGGTGGTTCGTTTTCATCGCCGTTCACGCTCATAAAACCGCTCATGGCCTGCGCGATAAAGTCAAACGAAGGCCGCTCAGCATAGGGCCCATCCAAACCAAAACCAGTCAGATTGCAACTGATTAAATCGGGTTTGATCTGACGCAAGGCTTCACGCCCAAAGCCCATCGTATCCATCACGCCTGGTCTGAAGTTATTCACCACCACATCGGCCGTGGCCAATAGTTTGCGCAAAATCTCTTTACCTTCTTCGCTGCGCAAGTCGATTGCAAGCGAGCGTTTGTTGCGATTGAAGGTTGCAAAATAATACGAGTAGCCATTGGGTAACTCGCCCTGCTTGCGCACAGGGTCACCCTTGCCGGGCGTTTCAATTTTAATAACCTCGGCACCCATGTCCGCTAAAAACATCGTACAAAAAGGGCCTGACACAATCCGAGTTAAATCAATGACGCGAATACCTTGCAGCTGCATAACGTGGTGTTGCCTTTAATCTTTTATCAATATGGGTTGAAGCGTTTGCACTGAGTTTTTTACTGAAGCTTGATCCCAGAGTCTTTCACGATTTTGCCCCAGCGTGCAAAGTCAGCTTTGACAAACTCAGTATAAGTTTCAACTGAACCACCCACGACATCCACACCAACAGAGATGATCTTTTCTTTAACGTCTGCTTGCTGCAAGGCCCTGTTAAATTCAGCATTGAGCTTTTGCACGATCGGCATCGGTGTTCCAACGGGCACAAAGATCCCAACCCAAATGCTGCCATCCATACCGGTGGCGCCCGTCTCAGCAAGCGTTGGTGTATCCGGTAATAAATTCGCGCGTGTCGCCGTCGTCACAGCAATCGCATGCAGCTTGCCGGTTTTGACCTGCGGCAACACAGAGCCCAACGATAGAAGTGCCACATCCACGTGGCCGCCCATCACATCGGTCAACGCAGGCGGCGCGCCCTTGTACGCTGTGTTGACCAAATTGATGCCCATCGCCTTTTTATATTGCTCGCCTAACAAGTCACCAAAGGTGCCCGCTCCCGCGGTGGCCCAACGCAAGCCCTCAGCGGTTTTACCTTTGGCGATCATGTCGGCCGGCGTCCGAATTGTTGAGTTTGTGGCGCTCACGATTGCGCCGGGCGTAATGGTTAATTGAACGACTGGCGTAAAGCTTTTAAGGGTGTCGTAGCCCACGCTTGGATTTAACCAGGGGCTCACCATCACGCTATCGGTTTGTGCCAACAACAAGGTATAGCCATCGGGTGCACTTTTAGCCACAGCCTCGGCCGCCAAGTTACCGCCAGCTCCTGGGCGATTTTCTAGGATGACCGTCCACTTGGTGAGCTCGGCCAGCTTGTTACCCACCACACGCGCGATATGGTCGGTGCCGCCGCCAGGGGGGTAAGGGATGACGAGTTTGAGTGCTTTATTTGGATAATCTTGGGCGCTTGCAAGCTGAGGCAATGCCATACAGGCAGCACCCATGGCAAACAGTAACGCGA
>CAIYCP010000202.1 GCA_903924715.1 uncultured beta proteobacterium | reverse complement strand
GTTTACCCCTATGTTTACCCCTGAGCATCGCAATAGAAAAAGGGCTACAGACCGAAATCTGTAACCCTTTGATATTACTGGTGCGCCCGGCAGGATTCGAACCTACGACCCCCTGGTTCGTAGCCAGGTACTCTATCCATCTGAGCTACGGGCGCGATCAAGACGAGAGCAAGAGTATAGCAGTTTTTTACCCCGATATTTTAGGAATTTTGGCAGCCTTGATGGCGTTGCCCATTTCGATATAACCCTTCTCGAGGATATCTAAATATTGTTTGGCTGAGAGCGAAGCCGGATCAACGCCCATCTGCGTCATACGGGCGCTTAAGGCGGGATCGCTCATCGCCTTTAGCGTCGCGTCTTCTAGCACTTTTACGATCGCAGCCGGTGTGCCTTTGGGCACAGCCAAGCCTAGCCATGAATCAATTTCGATATCGAAACCTTGTTCTTTAATCGTACGCACGTCAGGCAACTCGGGCCAGCGCATTGGGCTCGCAGAGGCCAGCATGCGTAACTTGCCCGCTTTAATATGCGGCATGATATCCGGCGGATTTTGTACGATCACATGCACTTGCTTGCTTAACAAAGCGGTCACAGCTTCACCGCCAGATTTGTAAGAAATATGTTCAAACTGCGCACCGGCCAAACGCGTTAACTCAAAGATTGCGAGATTGTTTGGCGCTGAGGTCGTACCAAAAAACAAACCCTTCCCTTCTTTAGCAGCAGCGATCAAATCAGCCAAGGTTTGATAGGGAGAATCTGCATTCACTGCGATGCCATAGCGAAAGCGACCGAACCCTGCGATGAATTCAAAATCTTTCATGCTGTAGGTTAAGTCCATCAAATGCGGCATGATGGCAACCGTTGAATAAGTGACCACACCAATTTGATAACCATCGGGCTTTTGACGCGCCACATAGGCGGGCGTCAAGGTCCCTAAGGCGCCAGGTTTGTTTTGCACAACAATTGGTTTACCTAAAATCTTTTCCATCGTTTGCGCTAAGGCACGTGTTGCAACATCTGTTGTGCCGCCCGCTCCGTAATTCACAATCATGCTGACTTCATGCGCCGGAAAGACTTGCGCATTCACCATGGGCGTGAGAACTGAACACCCTAGCCACACCGCACAAGCAAGTATTTTTTTATTGAGGATATTTTTCATCGTTGTCTCACTCTTTTTTAGAATGTATTTTTCAAAAAATCATCTTCATCCAATCGTTATTGAAACGACTTTATGACATAAAGAAACCACCATTGATGTCAATGGTGGCGCCATTAATAAAACCACTTGAGTCTGCACATAAAAAGGCAATCGAGGCACCCACTTCGTCGGCAGTTCCGAGGCGCTTGACCGGGATTTGCTCGGCATAGCGCTGGTTGACTGCCTCCCCCGCCTGCATCGCCATCTCGGTCAGGATTCGGCCAGGCGCGACGCAATTAGCCGTAATGCCAAACGGCGCCATCTCTGAGGCAATCGCCCGCGTTAAGCCTAGAATCCCCGCCTTTGAGGCCATGTAGCTTGGCCCTGCGACAACGGACTTGCTACGACCCGCCAACGACGACACGCTGACAATGCGGCCAAAACCCTGGGCCTTCATATCTGGCAAAAACAGCTGAGAAATCTGCATCACGGTGGTTAGATTGACATTGAGCACTCTCGACCACTCTTCAACAGTCAACTCTAAGATGCCACTCGAGCGTCCATCCGGTCGTTTCGGTGAAATACCCGCGTTATTGACCAAAATAGAGACTACGCCCAGACGCTCTTTAATCTGCTCTTGCAAACGCGTCATAAACGCCATGTCAGTGACGTCAGCCTGAAACGCCAAGGCGTCGTCATCGGTCAAACTGGCCTCGCTCAAATCGATCGGCAACCGATCAACCATTACAACAAAGCGGCCGGCGGCGACCAGGGCCTGACTCGTGGCCAACCCAATGCCTTTTGCGGCACCGGTTACTAAGGCAATTTTCTTGTTCATGCTTCAAGTGCTGCTGTGTAGGCGGTAATCGGAGGATATGCGTTTTCGTCAGTCATGACTTCAATCAAAGTTGTCACTTCACTGGCGCGCGCGGCATCAAACGCTTGATTCAATTGCTCGGGATCGCTGACGCGAATGCCGTTGCACCCACAATTACGCGCAATGGCAGCGTGATCCACAGGATAAAAATCGACGGCACTTGTATGCGTGCCAAACTTCACGTTTTCAGCGTGTTTTTGATATCCCAGAATACCGTTATTCAACACAATCAAGGTGACCTTCAGGCCCATGCGTCGCGCGGTTTCAAGCTCTGACCACACATGGCCAAAGCCACCATCACCGACCAAGCAATACACCTCGGCCTGAGGACGCGCAACCTTGGCACCCAGCGCCATCGGGAACCCCCAGCCTAAGCCCGCTAAGCCACGCGGGGTAATAAACCGCATGCCGCTTTTCACTGCCGTCAGGCAGTTTGCAATCCAGATCGATGAGTAACTTGCATCGGCCACCATGACCGTATCGCCGGTCAAGCGCTTTTGCAACTCATGCATCACGCGCTCTGGACGAATCGGTGCCTGCGTAGACAAACGCATCGGCTCGGACTCTTTCAAATACGTTGCACGCGCCGCCTGGATACCCGCCTCGACGGCCGGACGTTGACTGCGTCGCTTGGTTAAATCAAGCTTGCCCAACGCCTGTGCTAGAGCGTCAAGTGTGAGCCCCGCATCACCGACCAACCGCGTTGCTTCGTAATTACGACCCACTTCAGTACCATCAATATCAAGATGAATGTATTGCGCACTCTTGGGATACAGTTGCCAGGAATCTGTGCCGTTTTGATTGGTGCGATTACCCACCAACAACACCACGTCTGCCTCAGCAATTAACTTACGTTGATAACGGGTCGCGCCATTGGGGCCCATAAAATAACCCACCACACCCACTGCAAGCGGATGGCGTTCGTCGACCGTGCCTTTCCCCATCACGGTGGTCGCCACCGGCAAATGGCCCTCATCCATTAAGCGCGTCAACGCCGCATGACCGCGCGAGGAATGCACGCCACCGCCTGCAATCACAATGGGGCGCTCAGCCTTTGCCAAAAGTTCAGCGGCATGTCGCACCGCATCGGGTGAGGCCACAACAGGATCCAATGGATATTGCCCTAAACAAGCGGTGCGTGTAGACGGCACAGCAGGCTCAGTCAGCACGTCACTTGGAAACATCAACACAACGGGCCCAGGGCGGCCTGAACAAGCCATCGCAAAGGCTTGATCAATGTAGTCATCTACCCGACTGGGTTCGTTTACACGACGTACCCATTTTGAAACCGCACTAAACATCCCGATATGATCAAGATCTTGAAAAGCATTTTTATCGGTTTGCAGACGGCTCACGTCTTGCACTAAAGCAATCAACGGGATCGAGGCTTTCAGTGCCTCGGCAAGCGGTGCAACCAATAACGCAGCCGCAGGGCCATTTTGCGCCGTCACGATTCCGGGCTTGCCCGTTAAGCGCGCGTAGGCGTCGGCCATGTAGCCCCCCGCATTTTCGGTGCGGTAAGCAATCTGTTTGATACCGCCCTCTTCAGCCGAAAGCTGAAACATCGTCGGCAGACTCTGACCGAACGTGCACTCAACCCCATGACGCTTGAGCGCGCGGACGATGGCATGCCCGACTGACTGATGCACATTCAAACCAGTGACCTTAAGCGGACTTGTAATAGGTTTAGCGGTATTCATGCAAACTCCTGACAAAAATCAACTGTTTCGTTCACGTGTAGTACATTAAACGAAAATTAAATGCCAAATAAAAGATCGTGTTCAGTCCGATCGCTCGCACTGACAACACGCCCTCAGAGACAAGGAAGCCTTTATGTTCAAGAGTAACCCAGACGATGCACAAAATGTGCACGACCTTCGCGAAATGGCCAAAAAACGGCTACCGAAATGGTTATTCGAATTTGTGGATCGTGGTACTGAAGACGAAGTTGCCTTGCGCAATAACCGCGCCGCCTTTGAACGTATCAAATTAAAAACGCAGGTACTCGTGGATGTCTCAAAACGAGATCAAGAGACCACCCTGTTTGGCAAACGCCACGATATGCCGATTGGAATTGCACCCACTGGGGCTGCAGGTATGTTGTCTTATAAAGGTGAGCTTTCTTTAGCGCGCGCAGCAAAAGCAGCAAACATCCCATTTACCTTAGCCACCGGCTCGACTACCAGCATGGAAGACGTTGCCAAACAGGTAGGCGGCACGCTGTGGTTTCAGTTGTATATGTGGTCTGATGTGCGCTTGTCACACATGCTGGTTGAACGCGCTAAAAACGCGGGCTTTGAGGCCTTAGTGGTCACTGTGGATGGGCCCGTCAATACCAACCGTGAATACAATACGCGCAATGGCTTTACCGTACCGTTTCGCTACAACAGTAAAAACACACTTGACGTGTTGAAGCATCCTGGTTGGATGCTAGGTGTGCTCGGAAGATATTTACTCACGACCGGTATGCCTCGTCGTGAAAATTACCCAACCGAGCTTAAAGAGCGCTATACCCAAGTCTCTGCGGCAGAACGCAAAACAAGAAACGATTCACTCTCTTGGGATGACTTGCAAGTGCTGCGCGATATGTGGCCAGGCAAACTGATCGTGAAAGGCATTTTGACCCCGCAAGATGCAGAGCGGGCAATCGCAAAAGGCGCCGACGGTATCGTCGTGTCTAATCACGGTGGTCGAAATTTTGATAGCTCAATGGCCCCCATCGCCGTGCTGCCAAGCATCGTCGATGCCGTCGGACATCGCACCACCGTCATTGTAGATAGCGGCTTTCGTCGCGGCAGCGATGTGGTCAAGGCTCTGGCGCTTGGCGCCAAATTGGTCTTGGTCGGTCGCTCAACGCTTTGGGGGGCGACCGTCGCAGAAGATGTTGGCGTCGCACGTGCGATTCAGTTTTATCGCGAAGAGATTAGCCGAACAATGGCCTATCTCGGTTGCCGCAATGTTTCAGAGTTGAATCGAAACCTCATTGAATATACCGAGACACCACATTTGCCACTTAGCATGTAAGTGCCTAAATATCACAACAAGACTTGTTGGCACGCGACGAACATCTGCTCGGGCGTGACATTCTTGATTTCTGTTGTGCCGTCTTGAGGCAATACGTCGACGCTCGTCTCGCGTGTCCAAAACCACTCGCGATTGCTTTCGTGAAACACACCCACGTAGGGGACACCCGAAAACTGGGCTAAATGCGAAGGACCGCAATCGTTGGCCACGACCAACTTTGCCTGCATCACCGCTTTTGCAATCTCAGCGATTGGTCGCGTCATCAAATAAACAAAGTCATGACGCCCTAAACTTTGCAACCGTTGATACTCATCGGCTTCGTCAGGACCCATGACAAAACAGAATTTGGCACTTGGCTCAAGTCTCGTTTTTAGAAGGTCTGCAAGCGCGACATAATGTTCAATGGGCCAACGCTTGTAGTCGCCCGCGCCACCGCCCGGCATAAAAACAATATCGCCAGTTGTGCTGTCTGCGCTGCCCAGAGATTGACATTGGTCAGCCAAGGCTTGCACACATTGCCTGGCTACCACGGCTGGCTCAAACTCTTTTAAAGCTGCCAGAACACGTAAGTTAGCCAGCCCCATATACTCGGAAAAATTCTTACGATGCGAATGGGTCCAAATAAAATCCGTCACCCGTCCATTTTTAAAACCGAGTCGATATTCAGGGCGCTTGAGCATGGCGGCGATGCCGTATTTTTCACTTGCAAAATGCAAAGCGATCACGAGATCTGCCTGCCCATCCATCGCCCGAAACACCTCAGGCAAACTATCGGCCTGGGTAAAGTCGTCTACCCACGGCAAGCTCAGGTAATGTTTGCCAACAGCATCTTGCGCCACAACCCGCACGTGACACTGGGGCCAGAATTGTTTGATTTGATACAGCAGCGGATAGGACACAATTTGCGTTCCTAAAAACTGCATGCTGCGGATAAAGACAATAACTTTTTTCACAATACGGTTAAGGCAACACGGTAGGTGATAAACGCGGCAAGATACGCCAACACAAAAAGATACGTTGTTGCAATCAGTGGGATCGTCCAACCACCACTTTCGCGTTTTAACGTCGCGAGGGTTGAAAGGCATTGGGGCGCAAACACATACCACGCAAGCATCGACAAGGCCGTCGGTAGGCTCCACTGCTGCGCAAGAATTGGTCCAAGGGTATCCGCAGCCGAGGGGCCCGTCGCTGAAAGAGCATACACCGTGCCTAAGGCGCTAATTGCAACTTCACGCGCCGCCATGCCCGGAATCAACGCGATCGAGATCTGCCAGTTAAAACCAATAGGCGCCAGCACCACAGCCAGCGCGTGACCCAACATACCTGCAACGCTATATTCAATGGCTGGATTGAGCGCACCTTCTGGCGCACCTGGAAAGCTCGCCAAAAACCACAAGGCGATTGTCAAAAGCATAATGACGCCCCCGACGCGACGCATAAATAATTGCGCACGATGCAACAGACCTAGCAATATATTTCGAAGCAACGGTCGACGGTATGTAGGAAGCTCCATCATCAACGGACGCACCTGATGGCCCGCACGTGTGACTTTTTTTAAGAACCAGGCAACTGCCATCGCGCCCAAAATCCCGGCTAGATACAACACAAACATCACGAGGCCTTGCAATTGCAAAAAGCCACCAATTGTTTGTTGAGGAATAAAGGCCGCAATTAATAAGGCATAGACAGGCAAACGCGCTGAACACGTCATGAGCGGTGCAATTAACATGGTCACTACCCGATCACGCGCATTCGGGATGGTGCGCACCGCGATGATGCCGGGTATCGCACATGCAAAACTAGACAGCAACGGAATAAACGAGCGGCCCGACAACCCAACAGAGCCCATGAGCCGATCAAGCAGATACGCTGCACGCGGCAAATATCCCGACTCTTCCAAGATCAAAATAAAACCAAACAGGATCAATATCTGTGGCAAGAACACCAGCACAGCGCCAGCACCAGCAATAATGCCATCCACAAGCAAACTACGCAGCCAACTGTCAGGCAACCACTGAAGGAGCAATTCTGAAAACCACGTCGTGCCTTCTTTAATCCACTCCATAGGCACCGCAGCCCAGCTAAACATCGCCTGAAAGATAAAAAACAACACACCAACCAGAACAAGTGGTCCCAGAATCGAATGCAAGAGTAGGCGATCGATCTGCGCCGTCGTCTCGTCGGGGGTAATTCGATCTAAATCGAGTGCTTTTAAAATTGTTTGAACGCGTTCGTGATCTAACTGCACGCTTTGTTCAGCAGCAGGTAAGTCGCTTGGCTGCTCACTCACACTCCAAATTGCACGCGCATCAAACAGCACGCGCAACGCTTGATCGCCTAGCGCGTCGATCGCAACGGTCGACACTACCGGTATCCCTAAACTCAGAGAGAGTCGCGCCTCATCAATCTGAATCCCGCGCGCACGCGCTTCGTCAGACATATTCAGCGCAACCACGCAGGGCAAGTTCAGCCGTTGCACCGCCAACACCAGTCTTAGGCTGCGACGCAGGTTCGTGGCATCCACCACACACACAACCAAATCAGGACGCTTTTCGCCTACGGCGCGCCCGGCAAGTACGTCACAAGTCACTCGTTCATCAAGCGAGCGCGGATACAAGCTGTAAGTGCCTGGCAAATCAAGAATACGCAGTGTTTTTCCGGCAGGCGTTAATAAGCGCCCCTCGATACGATCAACCGTGACACCCGCGTAATTCGCCACTTTTTGGCGACTACCCGTCAAACGATTGAATAAGGCCGTCTTGCCGCAATTTGGATTACCCACCAACGCAACCAGCGGCCCAGTGGGATGCACATGAACAGTGGCTTCACGCATGAGCGATGTTTAGCGAATCGTCGGCTTCAGGACGCACATAAACCAAGGCGGCTTCAGCGCAACGCAAGGCAAACGTCGACATCCCAATGCGCACAACCAGAGGGTCGGCCCCGGGCATTAAACGCCTGAGTACCATCACCTGCTCGCCCGCGAAAAATCCCAACTCATTCAATTGCCGATCACAATCAGGCATCTGCTCACTTGAGCAAACAGCTGTGATGCGATAGGGCTGACCGATCTGAGCGGTGTGTAGTGGCTGCATTGTTTCGTTTAAACCCGCTAAATGCGAATGATTCTTACCTAGGATCATAGCAGCAATTTTACAGGCCGGCCGGTGTCCACCAAGGCGGACAGGGCGGAACGCCTTGATCTTCGTCAGGCAACGCGCTTTAATCTTTGCATGAAGACACTCCCGATCGCCACTGAACTGCTTGAGACCATTTGGGCTGCGGCCCAAGGCAGCCCTACGCTACTCGCACGCGTACGTTTTAAAAACGAAGGCGAATTACCGTCTGTTTATGCGGTCACCGATCTCGCGGCGGCCTCAATGGGTGCCGCGGGGCTCGCCTTAGCGCAATTAATCGACACGAAAACGCGCCTTCTGGCAGACACCACCGCCGGCAATGCCGCACCGACCACCGTGACCATCGATCGTCGCCTGGCTTCGTCTTGGTTTGCGTACTCATTGCGACCTGACGGCTGGACGACGCCTTCGTCTGATGACTTTGTGATGGGTGACTATCAAACATCCGATGGCTGGATCCGGCTGCATACCAATGCGCCACACCATCGCGCAGCCGCCCTGCATGCACTTAAGCTGACCACACCATCGACACGCGCAGAGATCGCCGCAGCAGTTGCCGGTTGGTCTGCTGACGCACTTGAAGCCGCAGTCTTAGCCCAAGGCGGTTGCGCAGCAACGATGCGTTCGTGGCAAGCCTGGCAAACGCACCCGCAAGGTCAAGCCGTTTTAAGTGAACCCTTACTGCACTGGAATGAAGGTGCGGCGATTGATACGCCTGCCTGGGCCTTTAACTCAGCAAGACCGCTGCAAGGCCTTAAAGTGTTAGACATGACACGCGTGTTGGCTGGGCCCTCTGCCACAAGAATGTTAGCGGGCTTAGGCGCAGAGGTCTTGCGCGTTGACCCACCGTGGTGGGATGAACCTACCCTCGCCCCGGAAATGACCGTTGGTAAACGGTGCACACGCTTAGATTTACGCGAGCCTACCCAGCGCGAACACTGGACCCACTTACTTAGTCAAGCCGATATCTTTGTGCACGGCTATCGCAGTGATGCACTGTCGGCGCTTGGCCTAGACGCTGCACATCGACAAAAAATCAGGCCAGGCTTAGTCGATATCTCGCTGGATGCCTATGGTTTTAGCGGCCCGTGGAAGCATCGTCGCGGTTTCGACAGCTTGGTACAGATGAGCATGGGGATTGCAGAGGCCGGGCAACGACTCACGCAGGCCAACAAACCAAGACCCCTGCCCGTGCAGGCACTCGATCACGCTACCGGCTATCTTCTGGCAACAGCCGCTCTTCGCGGCCTTGAGATTCGCCTGACGCACGGCCGCGGCAGCATCGTTCGTGCGTCGCTCGCACGCACTGGCGCCCTACTGATGAATACCGCCAAACCCAGCGGACAACTGGGCGAGGCCTTGGCACCAGAGGCGGCTTCAGATGTTGCGCCCACCGTTGAGCAAACTTATTGGGGCCCGGCCCGACGATTGCATTGGCCTGTTGAAGTAACCGGTGTCGTCATGCGATGGGATCAGCCTGCGGGGCCTTTAGGTAGCAGCGAGGCGAACTGGCGTCACTGATGTTTAAAGCGATTGCTGCGGCGTTCGTACCAGAAAAAAACGTACTGCATCATTAATGCCAAGGCGGCCGAAGGAATTGCACCCGCCAAGAGTAGCGAGGTATTGTTTAAAGCAAGACCCTGCGCGATCCGTTCTCCAAATCCGCCCGCACCGACAAATGCTGCAATCGTTGCGGTACCCACACTCAACACGGCCGAGACTTTAATGCCGCTCAAAATCATGGTTCGGGCCAACGGTAATTCAATGAGCCAAAGCTGATCCCGATCACTTAAACCTAACGCTGTCGCTGCCTGTCGCATTGACGCCGGGATTTCAGTGAGCCCCGCGTGGGTGCTTTGTATGATTGGCAATAACGCATACAGAAATAAAGCCACAATTGCCGGAACAGTGCCAATGACACCGAATAAGGAAATTAAAAACGCCAGCAAGGCGAGAGAAGGGATTGTTTGGATCACGCCAGCCAAGGACAAGACAATTTGCCCCGCGCGCGGTCGGTAAAAGCTCAGAATACCCAAGGGTAGTCCAACGACGATGGCCAAGCTTAACGACACCATCACCAACACAATATGCTGCACCGCCAAGCGCCAAAAATCAGTGCCAATGAGCGCGCTCAAAAATGACTGTTGACTCAGCACGCGTACTGCCTGAGTTTCACCGCTATTAGCGAACGCGGTATTTTTTTCGCCACGACCCTGCTGTTGTAAAAACGTATGGGCAACTACAGTAAATGTTTTTCCATCTATCTCAACTTGCGTATTCAACTCGCGCATTGTCTGTTGAGAAATTTTATTTTCGAGCGCGGTAATGGCTGGCCACGATGCTGCAAATTTGGTAGGTACGTCTGCGCGATACAACAACAGGGCATCGTAGGTCGGGAAAAACTTTTTATCGTCTTGCAACACACTTAAGCCATAGCGCGTCAATTTTGAATCTGTACCATAAGCATCAACCACATCGATTTGCCGAGCGGCAATGGCTTCATAGGCGAGCCCGTGATCCAAGCCTCTAGGCGAAAGCTTTTCAAGCTGATAGAAGTTTGATAAACCTTTCCAGCCATCGCTGCGCCCAATAAACTCGTGCGACAAGCCCAACACTAAGCCTGGATGTTTTGCCAAATCCGCAATCGTGCGAAGTTGTAGCCGATCAGCCAAGTCGCGGCGCACGGCCAACACGTATGAATTATCAAAACCCAGCGGCACGCCAGCAGCAAGCCCAAGTGGCAAGAGGCGTTCGTTAATCTGGGCAAGCGTTAAAGCTTGCTCAGTTTTCAAAATCTCGCGCGTGATCGTGCCTGTGTATTCAGGGTAGAGATCAATTTCGCCGCTGGTTAATGCAGACAACAAAATACCCGTGTTTCCTAAACCTGATTTCAGTACGACACGGTGCTGACCTGCCATGCTGACCGCTTGGCTGACGATTTCACCAAGAATGTACGACTCAGTGAAGCGTTTAGAACCGACAACAAGCGGTTGCGCAACAGCAGACTGAGCCAAAGCAAAAAAAACAGCCCAACTCAGCCCACGCAACCAACCACGTAGTGTGGTCATTAATCGACTATTAGACGCATTGCTTGCGCCTCACCAATCTTGCCAATGACCGCTGCATCGTTGAAGCCGTGTCGCTTAAAGGTCGCCAATACATCTGGAACAGTATCGGGCGAGCAAGACACTAATAAGCCACCGCTTGTTTGTGGATCAGACAATAAGGTTTGGCAATCTGCGGGCAAGTTTGCATTGAGCTTGATTTCTTTGCCATACCCATCCCAGTTGCGAGCAGAAGCACCCGTCACCATGCCTGCTTTGATGAAATCCGACACGTTTGGCAGCAAAGGCACAGCCGCCCAATTAATATGCGCGGTTAAGTTTGCGCCGCGTGCAAGCTCAAGCATATGGCCGGCCAAACCAAACCCTGTGACGTCGGTCAACGCATGCACACCAGGTAACTCAGCCAACTCAGGCCCTGGCGTATTGAGCTTAGTAGCGTTCGATAGCATTGATTCATAACCACTTGCATCGAGCGCTTCTTTTTTGAGTGCGGCCGACAAAATCCCAACACCAATCGGCTTGCCTAACACCAGGACATCGCCCTTGCGCGCGCCGTCATTGCGTTTGACACGGTCAGGATGAATCAAGCCCAACACCACTAACCCGTAAATAGGCTCGACTGAGTCAATGGTATGGCCACCCGCAATCGGGATGCCGGCTGTATTGCACACTGAAGCGCCACCCGCCAGAATTTTACCGATCGTGTCGGTAGATAAAACATTGATCGGCATACCGACCAAGGCGAGTGCCAAAATTGGTTTGCCACCCATGGCGTATACATCGCTAATCGCATTCGTCGCAGCGATACGACCAAAATCATACGGGTCGTCAACGATGGGCATAAAAAAATCAGTCGTCGCAATCAAGGCTTGCTGATCATTAATTTTATAAACGGCCGCATCATCCGCAGTTGCAATCCCAACCATTAATTCCTTTGGAATCGGCATCTGTAACGTGCCTTTCAAAATCTCGGACAACACCGCTGGTGCAATTTTGCAGCCACAGCCCCCACCATGAGAAAGCGAGGTCAGACGGGGTTCGGTTGCGGTCATGAAGGTTCCTTTAGTCAATTCAAAGCATGCTTTGCACGATTGTAATCAATCCGCTGCGCTCGCGAGCCAATTCAAACAACGGGGCGCGCTGAGCACACTGTGCTTGCAACTTGGCCACGAAAGCGGGTTCTTGTCTCAATCGCAGCAACATGGCTGCCAACGCCTGCGCATCACCCACCGGAAAGAACCCCGCATAATCCTCGCCCAACATCCCAATATTGCCTGCAATTCGCGAAGCAATAACCGGGACGCCGCTGCAAATGGCCTCCATGATCACATGGGCACCCCCCTCCATCACACTTGAATGGACCAGCACGTGTGCGCGTTGAATATCGCGACGTGTTTGGGCATGACTGCGCGCCCCTAAAAACTGATACTGCGGAAAGAGAGCTGCGGTTTCATGGGCCTGCTGCGCTAAAGCCAGATCATGCTCGCCACCAATGTGGCGCAATTCAATATCGCGATGACTCGCCAATAAGGCCGCCGTCTGGAAAAAGGTCTCGGGGGATTTTTCAGTGCGCAAATGGCCCACCATGACTGCGCGCAAACGACGTGTTGTTTTTGGCAAGGTGACTCGCGTGGTCGTCGACTGAAACAACACCTGCGCTTTCGCACGCAGCTTGGGCGGCAATGCATCCAAGCCAGCCGATTGCAATACGATAAGCTTACCCGCCCAAACCAGCGACTGCTGCGCCTGGACATCTTGTTGAATATCGCGATAAAGGTCTGTACCCGTTAACACCGCGATCAACCCTTTAGCGCCGCGTGCGGCATACCATGCCGCAATCGAGGCGTAACTGCGCCTTGCATGCAGAGCGATTAATACGTCGTCAGCCTGCCCACCATCCCACTCTTGTACGATTCGCACCTGGCAAACCGCTGACAGCAGCTTGGCATAGCGCTTTGCTGTTTGCCAATTGCCGTTATTGGCGCTCGCCAGCGCCGGACTTACAATGACAACATTCGGCAGTCGAGGTTGAGTGGCTATAAACATAAAGGGTAACTAAGCGTCATGCGTCAGGCTGGAAACAAAGAACTTACTACGGCACTAAAAGAGATCCGCGCACATACGCTTAACTCTTTTCAAGCGTATCAAGCCGCCAATCAGCTGCAGCCCCCCTATGCACCAGAATTTAATCCGCCGCTTTGGGAGCTTGGCCATATCGCCTGGTTTCAAGAATACTGGATCGGACGCAATGCGCAACGTGCGCTTGGCCTGAATGCCTCATTCAGTCAGCTTCAGACCCGGCCTCTGCTAAGCAATGCAGATCAATGGTACGACAGCGCTAAAGTACAACACGCCATGCGTTGGGATCAAGGGCTACCAGCAATCAATCTATGCCTACGCTATGCTGAACAAACCCTTGAACAGACTCTCGAACTATTACACAGAGAGAGCAAAGATTCTCTGGCACTCTATTTTTATTGGCTTGTTTTACAACACGAAGCCATGCATCTTGAGGCGAGCAGCTATATGGCTCAAGCGCTGTCGATCCCGTTTCATACACCTTGGGTTCAAGCAAATGATGTTGCCGCCACTGCAAAACCCCCTTGCGCAGTAGGGTCAACGCCTCACAAAAATTCAATGCAACTTGATTCATCTTCGTCGACTTTTCACGTACCTGCACAAACTTGGACACTTGGGTCGTCGTCAAACGAGTTTTGTTTTGACAACGAACGCATCGCGCGTAGCGTGAAGCTGCAAGGCTTTGAAATTGCATCACAGCCGGTTTGTTGGGCGCAATACATGCGCTTTGTGATGGCGACAGGGCATCGTTTGCCGCTGTACGTTCGTCAAACCGCATCAAATTTTGAAACTCAGCGCTTTGGCACCTGGACCCCGATGGATATGCAAGCCTGCGCCGTTCATCTTTCGTGGGATGATGCACAAGCGTATTGCCGCTGGGCGAAATGTCGCTTACCAACTGAAGCTGAGTGGGATTGTGCCGCACGTACCTTAAAAAACTTTACTTGGGGAGAAGTGTGGGAATGGACTCAAGATAGCTTTGAGCCTTTCGACGGCTTTGTTGTACACCCCTACGCCGAGTATTCAGCCCCATGGTTTGGTTCACACAAAGTATTGCGTGGCGCCGCCCGAGTCACGCACCAGGTTTTACGTCATGTTCAATACCGAAACTTCTTTACGCCAGCACGTCGCGACATCTATGCAGGTTTCCGAACCTGCGCGGGTTAATAGTAAGATAGGGCAATACACCTCAATCATTTATTCACCTCTTCTCTCAGGACCTTGATCATGCATGGTTTGACCTCAACGTTACGCCGCCATCTGCTGGCACTTTTAGCAATCGCCACTCTTTGCGTGTGTTCGATCCCTGCAGCTCAGGCGCAAGCGGTGTTTAAAGTCACGGCCATCCCAGACGAATCACCCACCGAACTCGCGCGTAAAGCTGCCCCGTTAGTCAAGTATCTTGAAAAAGTCTTGGGCGTCAAAGTTGAATACATCCCCGTCGCAGATTATGCGGCTTCAGTCGAAGCCTTGGTCAATCAAAAAATCGACATGGCATGGTTCGGTGGCTTTACGTTTGTACAAGCGCATATCCGCTCGGGTGGCAAGGTGATACCACTTGTGCAACGCGAAGAAGATACAAAGTTTCAATCGATATTTATTACCGCCTCGCCAGACATCAAAGCCTTAAAGGACTTAAAAGGTAAAACCTTAAGTTTTGGCTCGCCATCAAGCACTTCGGGGCACCTCATGCCACGTAGCTTTTTGTTGGCTGCCGGCATCAACCCTGACAATGATTTAAAACGGATCGCTTTCTCGGGCGCACACGATGCCACCATTGCCGCCGTTGCCTCAGGCAAAGTCGACGCCGGCGCACTCAATATTTCAGTGTGGGAAAAATTCGTCTCTGATAAAAAAGTGGATACCACTAAGGTTCAGGCGTTTTACACGACCCCAACATATTTTGATTACAACTGGACCGTGCATAGCGCAATGCCTGAAGCCACACGCAAACGTTTAACCGAGGCCTTTTTAGCCCTAACCCCTGATACTCCAGAGGGAAAAGAGATTCTCACGCTGCAACGTGCCACTAAATTTGTGCCCACCGCCGTTGCCAACTACAAAGACATTGAGGCAGCCGCTGCCAATGCGGGATTACTGAAATAGTTGTCTTGAAGAAAAAGCAACAGGCGATCAGCACTTCGCTCATGCCAACATGAAGATCAACCTCGAGCAGATCACGGTTCGCCATCCGTCCACGGCCTCACGCAGTGGCGAAGTGCTCACGCGCGTGTCGCTCGCAATTGCCTCAGGCGAAAAGGTCGCCATCATCGGACCATCCGGTGCGGGCAAGACCTCGCTACTGCATGTGCTGGCTTGCGCGCAACTGCCTAGCTTGGGCGGCTTGCGCTTAAACGATCAAGACCCATGGGCACTGAGCAATACCGCGTTAAAACAGCTGCGCGCGCAATTATTTTTGGCACCACAGATTGCACCGCTTGTTCCACGCCAACGGGTTGTCACCTCGGTACTGGCAGGTCAGTTGCCACAACTCAGTTTATTTCAAAGCCTGCGTAATCTTGTTTACCCCAGTAATTTGCAAGGCGCCCATGATGCCTTGGCACACTTTGATCTTGCTGAAAAACTCTTTGAGCGCGTCGATCGCTTGTCAGGCGGAGAACGTCAACGCGTGGGTTTAGCCCGCGCCTTGATCTCAAACGCAAAGCTTTTACTCATCGACGAGCCCTTATCCGCACTTGATCCCCAGCGCGGCGATCAAGCCCTGGCCTCGTTGTGCCAGACCGCTCAAGAGAGTCATGCAACACTGATTGCCACGCTGCACCATGTTGAGATGGCATTAAAATTCTTTCCGCGCATCATCGGTTTAGCGCAAGGCCATGTTCAATTTGACCTTCCGGTCGCGCAAGTGACCCCCGCGCTTTTAGAAGAACTCTATCGCGATCAGCGCGCCGTCAATCCTGCCTTTGACGTCGAACAAACTGCAGGCAGCTCTGCGCCTCGACCGGCCTTTGCGCCCGTCTGTCGCTAACGTTCTCCTCGGATGGCTTCGACCTTATACCCCGTTGGTGCAGTCGCGCAACGATTACGTGACCCTGCTTGGCCACGCCGCGTTTCAGGCACGATCTTGGCGCTTTTGATTCTATGGCCCATGCTTGAGTGGACCGAGTTCAAGATCTGGACACTGTGGGGCCCAGAAAGTCTGAAACAAACTACAAATTTTTTGGCGAGTTTTTTCCCGCCTAATCTTTCAGTCGATTTTTTACTTCAAGTCGCACATGAAACCTGGCGAACGGTCGCCATGGCGACGGTCGGCATCACCCTCGCGATTCTATTAGCCGTACCACTCTCGTTAATCGCAGTACGCGTGCTGTCACTCTCTGCACTCACGGGGCGCATGCAGTTCTTGCCAGCAGTCGTACGCCAAGTCGTTCGCGCCCTACTGATTATTTTGCGCAGTGTGCCTGAATTAATCTGGGCGCTCATCTTTGTGCGGGTGGTCGGCTTAGGTCCCACCTCAGGGGTGCTTGCGATCGCACTGACCTACGCTGGGATGTTAGGCAAGGTCTACGCCGAAATTCTCGAGAGCGGCGACTCGACTAATGCTCAGGCACTGATGCGCAACGGCGCTGGACGACTCCAAACTTTGTTTTATGCTTTGCTGCCGCAAAATGCGGATGAACTCACGAGTTACACCATTTATCGTTGGGAATGCGCCATCCGCTCATCTGCCGTTTTAGGGTTTGTTGGCGCAGGTGGGCTTGGGCAAATGATGGATGCTTCTTTAAAAATGTTTAATGGCTCTGAAGTATTGACCATCTTGCTGGTATTTTTATTGCTAGTGTGGTGTTCTGATCTGATCAGTGCCTGGTTAAGAAAATTTTTATCATGATCACGATCACGATGCTCATCGTTACCCAACAGTCGCCATGCCGATTACAAAATAGGTGTGTATCTTGATCCCCGCCTCGCAGACCGGTATTCGACCAAAAGCGATTTTATTTATTCTGCTTTGTTTGACTCTGATCGTCGCAAGCTTTTTAAGCCTCAATCTACAATTCGCCGCCTTTTTTGATCCAGGCACTTTGCGCAAGATGGGGCTGTTCATTGCAGAACTTCTTGTGCCAAACTGGACAAGCGCGTTTTGGCTCAAGCTTTTACCTGCGGCGCTTGAAACGCTTGCCATGTCGGCCTTGGGCACCTTAATTGCCTTTGTCTTTGGGCTTGCTCTGGCGATTCCAGCCAGCAAACAGGTGCCCGGACAAATAAGTGTCGTGCGCTCTAGCGCGCGATGGACACTCAGTGCCTTACGTAGCGTGCCTGAACTCATGTGGGCCGCTTTACTATTGATTTCTGCAGGCTTAGGCCCGATGTCTGGCACCTTGGCGCTCGCACTTCATACGACTGGGGTATTGGGCCGAATGTTTGCCGAGGCGTTAGAAAATGCACCCAAAGAAAACGAATTTGCGCTAAGCGTACGTGGCATTAGTCGCAGCAAAATTTTCTTTTTTGTACAAATTCCACAAATTGCACCCCAACTCATCAGCTACAGCCTCTATCGCTGGGAGAACAATATTCGTGCAGCCACGGTGCTTGGCATTGTGGGCGCTGGCGGACTCGGTCAGATGCTCTCGTACTATCTAAGCCTTTTTAAAATGCCAGAGACGAGTTCAATTTTATTGGTGATGATCGGCTTGGTGCTACTGGTCGACATGCTCAGCGCCAAACTTCGACGCGTACTAGCTTAAGTATCTACGCTAATTTGCCATCGGCCCCATCGCGTTCACCACCTCGCCCCAACGCGCAATCTCACTGTTTAAAAACGCGTTTGCTTCAATCAGCGTCATGGGTGCAGGATCGCCACCGATTGCGGCAAACTTGGCTTTCACTTCAGTGGTGTTCAGCGCTTTGACAAACTCGGCATTGAGTCGTGCAATCAGCTCTTGCGGTACTTTTTTAGGGATAAACATCGCAAACCAAGAGGTAACCTGATAGTTATCGAGACCCGCCTCTTGCATGGTTGGAATCTCGGGTGCCGCTGAGGCGCGCTTTGCTGTCGTCACCGCTAAAGCACGCAACGTACCTGATCGTACATGCGGTAACGCAGAGGGCGCGTTATCAAACATCACTTGCACGTGCCCGCCGACCAAATCAGCCAGTGCCGGGATACTTCCCTTGTAGGGGATGTGGGTCATCTTCACCCCAGCGATATTATTAAATAACTCGCCCGACAAGTGAATCGATGAGCCCGAGCCAGACGAAGCAAAGCTCAACTTACCCGGATTTGCTTTAGCGTAGGCGATCAGTTCTTTGACATTTTGCACGGGCACGGTCGGGTTCACCACCAAAATATTGGGCACCGTTGCGGTCAGCGTGAGCATCGAAAAATCTTGCGCTAAATTAAAACTGAGATTTTTAGCGAGCGTCACATTCACCGCATTATTCACACCACCCGCTGCAATCGTGTAGCCATCAGCAGGCGCGCGCAATACTGCCTCTAGATTGAGACTGCCACCTGCACCCGGGCGGTTTTCAACAACGACAGGCTGCCCCACCTGGGCGCTCAGGGCTTGCCCCAAAGTACGCGCAATCGTGTCAGCCGCGCCGCCGGGGGCAAAGCCAACAATGATGTGGATGGGTTTAGAGGGATAGGTTTGTGCACAAACTGAAACTGCAGAGAAGCCAATCGCCACAAGCAATATTTTGATCAATGACTGAGCGCGCTTGAATCGTAAGTCCATTTTTTTGTCTCCCACGTCAGCAAACTGTAACGCATCTTTGCGACGCAAGACGCGAATCAATCAATCTTTGCCGGTGTAGCGACCTTTCCAGGGGATCACATGACGCACCCCGCCCTTAGGGAACTCAGTATCGCCCAAGCGCCGTGGGATCAGATGCACGTGGCAGTGCCACACCGACTGCCCGGCGATTTCGCCACAATTCATGCCGATGTTGTAGCCGCCGATGGTTGGGTCGAGCGCATCAATTATCTTTTTTTGCGAATGGATCAATGCGTGAATCGCAACGACTTCAGCCTCGGTGAGACCGAAGTAATCGATCGTGTGACGCTTTGGAATAAATAGCGTGTGATAAGGCGTTACTGGATACGCATCCCGCGTCGCGTAGGCGAGTTCGTTCTCTTGAACAATACGTGAACGATCGTTCGTTTGCGCATCACAGAAGAGGCAGACGTCTTTCATATGCTTAAAACGTGTAGGCCGATTCCATCTCGCGACGGATCTTAAAGGCGGCGGTATTAGGATCCATCTGCACATCATCCCAACACAAGCTCTGCCCTTTTGCGACAGCTCGCAGAACCTTGACGTTATGCGCCATCCCAAGCGGCAAGCCGCCCATTCGCTTAGAGGTTGAGGCTGGTAACAACTTACCCCACACCGTATAGCCACCCTCACCATCGAGCATATCGCCGGGCTTTAAGTCGCGCTTTGCGGTGGCCACCACGTCAGCATTCCAGCCGGTGGCAACACCAGTGGCCTCGCCGCGCAAAGCGACGCTGGCCACACTCATGCCAACTTCGAGGCCAATTAAATGCCAGCGCTTGTATAGCGTGAAATAACGACCGGTTGGATCTGTGTGTGCGTTGTACTCTTCAAAACAGTTCTTGATGTAATCAGTTTCAGCCTCAACCGTGACCCAAACCCCCATACGAATATCGTAGGGAATGACGCGGCCGTCTTTTTCAAGGCTTGAGATCACCTCGACCATGCCTTTACGTTCAAGCACGCCACCCTCGCTGATGGGTCTTGTCACAAAAGGGATGTCTTCAACACTTGCGGGCGGATACAGCAGCCCGTTTGAAGGCACACCCAACCCCGTCGCGTTAGACACGGCCGTACTTTCAATCGAAGGCTTAGAGCCATCCAAAAAGCTATTAAACATTTTGGGATTCAAGCCACCACGCTCGGCTTGCTCGGGGGTTAAACCATAAAAACCCCAAACGGTTTCAGGTGTCGATTCAGAAAAGTGCGGCAACCATTTGTGACCACGACCTGCAGCCACAACGGGAAAGCCGCAGGTGCGGGCCCAATCGACCAAATCACAGATCAAGGCAGGCTGATCACCAAAGGCTAGCGAATAGACGACACCCGCCGCCGAGGCGCGCGAGCCCAGTAACGGGCCACAGAACGCATCAGCTTCTACAGTGACATTCACCACGTGCTTTTTATGTGCAAAGGCCTCAAGAATATGATCAACCGCATGCATGGGCGAACCCGTGCATTCAACTACGACGTCGATGAGCGGATGACGCACCAGTGCCTGCCAATCTTCAGAAATAAAGGTCGTTCCATTTTTAGCCGCGTCATCTAACGACTTAGCCTGCAAGCGCTCTGGCGCCCAGCCAACGCGTGCCAAATTTGTGTGTGCAGCCGTTGGCGATAAATCAGCGATCCCAACCAGATGTACACCAGGCGTACGTGGGATTTGTGAAAGATACATCGAACCGAATTTTCCGGCTCCGATCAAACCAATGCGAATCGGGCGATTTGCGGCGGCGCGCTCTAACAGCTTGGCGTGCAAACTCATGCAGTCACCTGCACTTCTTCCAGTGAAGTTTCGAGTGCGCTCGCTGGCATCCCCTTGCCCCACGGCAAATCGATTGGATAAGGCTTGCTCAGGCAATCATCCGGCAAACACTCAATCGGTGTGAAGTCGCGATGAGCAATATATTCAGGACGCTTGTGCCGACGAATATGGTTTGACACAGCGCACAGGCTTAAATACACAGCGTTACGGTTCCAGGGCGACAAATTGCTAGCCGAAGCGTGCACTAAGCAGCTATGAAACAGAATCATTGAACCTGCGGGGCCGGTGGGGCTCACGATGCCACCATTTTTATCACCCGCACGCGCGACCAGTTGGGTAATCAAGGCGTTATCGACTGTCCAGAGCGGATAGCTTGTCGTAGTGAGATCATGCTTGGCTTCAATCACACCTTTTTTATGGCTGCCCGGAATAAACATCAAGGGCCCGTTGTAAGGATTCACATCATCCAAAAAAATCGCAATGTTCATCGCACGTTCTGTTGGCATCATGTCGTCGTTTAACCAGGTGCCGTAATCTTGATGCCACTGCCATACATCGCCTTCAAACGCCATCTTGCCGTTGATTTTGAACTGGTGCATATATAGTTTTTCACCGAACAGTTCTTCAACAGGCTTGATCATGCGTGGATGGCGCCCAAGCTTGGCAAAAGGCTCGCTATACATATGGGCTGCAAAGTTCGTGCGTACGGCGTCACTGTCTTTTTCGCGCACATTGAACGCCTCACGCCGGCTATAGAGCTCTGGCACGGCAGCGTTCAGGGTTTTGGTCTCTTCAGGTGTGAATAAGCCCGGAAAAAACAGGTAACCGTCTTTATCAAACTGTGCCAGTTGGGCGGGGGTCAAATTCATGGTCGGTCTCGTAGTTAGGATGAGCAAGGGCAATACCAGTAATATTAGCGGATTGAGCGATTTTAGCTCGGTAGGCAAAGCCTTACTTAACCCAAGAGTTTAAACAAAATGACCGCAATCACCCCCATCCCGACCACCCTCATCCCTGGCGATGGCATTGGCCCTGAAGTGGTTAAGGCAACCGTCGCGGTGCTTGACGCCCTGGGTGCCCCGTTTCAGTGGGAGACTCAACTTGCGGGCATGGCCGCGTTTAATACCTGTGGCAACCCGATGCCGCAAGCCTTGCTCGACAGTATTCGTAAAAACGGCCTGGCGCTCAAGGGCCCGCTCACCACGCCTATCGGTGAGGGTTTTCGATCGGCCAATGTTCGGTTGCGCGAAACCTTTGGCTTGTACGCCAACGTGCGCCCAGCACTCACCATCGTGCCCGGGCGCTTCGACAAAATCGATATCGTGTTAAT
>CAIYCP010000201.1 GCA_903924715.1 uncultured beta proteobacterium | reverse complement strand
GCGGCCAAGCGTTCTGGCGTGAACCAATCGGCGATGCGCCGGATTGCAGTCGATGAGCAATTAACCGATGACATGATCCCGATAAAGTTGCGCGTGGCGACACGTCCATCCGCACGCACAATCCCCATGAAGCTTGCACGCTGCTCAAGCGGTACATACTGAACCGGCACGACATCGCGACCAAAATCATGTTGATGCTGAAATTCGGCCAACGCGATATTGTGGCTATGCACGTGTTCGCCAGGTTCAATATCACGCGTCGCGACACCAATGGGCGTGTCGTACTTCAACACAATTTCGTTCGCGGCGATTTTACGGGCTGCGATCTTATGGCCGGCGGGTACTTGCGCACGGATCTTGATGCGCGCGCCATCGGCGTTGACCGTTGCGCCCAACGTCAAAGGCTCGCGTGCAATCAGGACGTTGTCTTTAGGATGAAGGCGAATCAGTGCAGCGCCCACGGCCTTAACTCGCGAGCAGCTTTTTAAGCTGCAGTTTTTCAATCAAGATGGTTTCTTTTTTATAATTTTCGATCACGTATTGTCGATACTGTGCTGGATCTAAAAAGATCACAGGCGCATCGATTTTTTCGCAAGCGGTTTTAAATTCAGGGCTATTGACGGCAACGGCAACGGCAGCCGCGAGCTTTTTCTCAATCGCCGGTTCTAAGCCTGCTGGTGCCGCAACACCGTTAGGCGCATCATTGACTACACCAAAGCCCAACTCTTTAAGCGTTGGCACCTCTTTAAAACGGGGCAGGCGCTCTGCCCCCCAGGTGGCTAACAACAGCAATTTCTTTGCTTCTACCAGTGCAGACCAAGAGCTTGAATCCGCCAGCATATCAACCTGACCACCCAATAATCCTTGCAGCGCGGGCGCGCCACCTTTGTAGGGTACATGCGTCAGCTTGATCCCTGCAGCCAAGGCAAACTCTTCCATTCCCACATGCGTTTGACCACCAACGCCTGACGTCGAGTACGTGAGCTTGTCGGGATTTGCTTTCGCAAACGCCACCATTTCAAGCAGATTTTTAAACGGAGAATCTGGTTGAACCACAATCCCGAATGTTTGCGCCGAGGCCATCGCTAAGAAACTGTAGTCTTTGAGTGGATCGATCTGAACCATCCCTAACTGCGCAAAACGCGTCACAGAAATCGCGAGTTGCCCGATGGTATAGCCATCGGGCTTAGCTGAGGCCAAGGCCTTTGCGCCAATCATGCCTGCAGCACCTACCCTATTTTCGACTACGACGGCTTGACCCAGCTCACGCGAGGCAACTTGTGCGAGTACGCGCATCGTTACGTCGCCGGTGCCGCCAGCGGGCCACGGGCAAATAAAAGTAATGGCGCGATTCGGGTATGTAGTGCCTTGCGCAAAGACAGTTGGCAACGTGCCACTCATTGCGGCACCTAGCGTACCTAAAACCAATTGACGCCGTTTGATACCGCCAGATGCTTGAGTCATTGTTGTCTCTTTTTTATTTATATTAGGTTGCCACTCTTGCGCGGTGGCTGACCTTTAGCGACAAATTATTTTGCCAAAATCTTGCTAATCGCCTCACCCATATCCTGTGTGTGCGCCTTGCCACCCAAGTCAGGTGTATGCGGGCCCGTCACCAAAATTTCTTCAATCGCTTTGACGATCGCATTGTGTGCGTCGAGGTAAGGCTTTTGATTCGCTTCAGGTAGACCCAGGCCAAGATACTCAAGCATCAACGCGCCGGACCAGATCATTGCAACTGGATTGGCAATTTTTTTACCGTAAATATCAGGTGCCGAACCATGAACAGGTTCAAACAGCGAAGGAAACTTACGATCGGGATTCAGGTTAGCCGAAGGTGCTAAGCCAATCGTACCGGTACAGGCTGGGCCCAAATCCGACAAAATATCGCCAAATAAATTCGATGCCACCACCACATCAAAACGATCAGGTTGCAACACAAAACGGGCTGACAAAATATCGATGTGTTGTTTGTCGGTGGTAATGCCAGGATAGTCTTTGCCCACCTCGGCGGCACGCTCGTCCCAATACGGCATACTAATTGCAATGCCGTTTGACTTGGTTGCAATGGTGACATGCTTGCGCTTGCGACGTGAGGCTAATTCAAACGCAAACCGCAACACGCGGTCGCAACCAATGCGCGTAAAGATTGATTCTTGCAACACGATCTCGCGATCAGTGCCTTCAAACATCTTGCCGCCTACGGCCGAGTACTCGCCTTCGGTGTTTTCGCGTACGACAAAAAAGTCGATATCGCCTGGCTTACGGTTTGCCAAGGGGCATGGCACACCCTCAAACAAACGCACTGGGCGCAAGTTAATGTATTGATCAAACTCACGGCGAAACTTCAACAATGAACCGTAGAGCGACGTGTGATCGGCCACAATTGCAGGCCAGCCAACCGCACCAAAATAGATGGCATCACATTCAATCAGATGTGATTTCCAGTCATCGGGCATCATTTGCCCGGTTTTGGCGTAATAATCGCAAGAGGCCCAGTCAAAGTGTCGAAACTCAAGATTTAAGCCAAATTTCTTGGACGCGGTTTCTAAGACCCGCAAGCCCTCAGGCATCACTTCTTTACCAATACCATCACCTGGCAGTACTGCAATCTTAAATGGGCGGCTCATGCGCTAGATCCTCGAGTAAAAGTAACCGTGATCTTAGCCTTTTTTGCCTTTTGATTATTGCTTTGAGGGGCTGTGCCACGATATTGCAGCGCAATACTTTAGACTAACGCTTGTTTATACTTAAATTGACGAGAAATTCATCATGAATCACCCTTCCCCTGGTCAAAAGCGAGCTTTAGCTGTGCGTCAGGTTGAACAGGTCTTGCCTGGCCGCCCAACCCATGATGGTGCGGGGGTGAAGTTGCTGCGGGTGTATTCGTATTCTCCAGACCTCAATCTTGATCCCTTTTTAATGCTCGATGAATTCGCGACAGATGAAGCATCGGATTACATCGGCGGGTTTCCTGATCACCCGCATCGCGGCTTTGAAACCGTGACCTATATGCTGGATGGCCGGATGCTGCACCAAGACCACATGGGCAATCGAGGCGATCTTGGCCCCGGTGATGTGCAGTGGATGACAGCCGGTCGTGGGGTGATTCACTCAGAAATGCCGCAGCAGACTGAGGGACGCATGCACGGATTTCAATTGTGGATCAACTTGCCGTCTGGTGAAAAAATGTGCCCACCGGCCTATCGCGATATCCCCTCGCCGAGTATGCCGATGGTTGATTTGCTAGATGGCTCTGGCACCGTCAAGGTCATTGCGGGTACGTATAGTAATGGCTTGGATCCGATCTCAGGCCCGTTACAAGGGATGACCACCGCACCCAAGATGTTTGATGTACAAATGGGTGCGCACGGTCAGTTTCTTGAACCCCTTACACCTGGGCATACTGCGTTTGTTTATGTGTATGAAGGCGAAGCACTCGTTGGCGATGAGCGCATTGGCGCACGTCATCTTGCGGTGTTAGGTGACGGCGACTGTGTACAGGTCACGAGTCTTGAAGGTGATACGCGCTTTTTAGTGTTATCGGCCGCACCCATTGGTGAGCCGGTGGTGCAATACGGGCCGTTTGTCATGAATACGCGTGAAGAAATTGAGCAAGCTGTACGCCATTATCAGACCGGTAAATTTTAAGTATTTTTTGACAACAACATTATAAAAGGAAAATTCTAAATGAAACTCTACGGACTCCCCGGCGCCTGTTCTTTGGTTGATCACATTGCCTTGCAATGGGTGGGCAAGCCTTTTGAATACATCTCAGTCGCCCGTGATGCTTTAAAAGTTGCCCCCTATATCCACATCAGCCCATTGGGCGCCGTGCCCGCGATTGATGATGATGGCTTTACCTTGACGCAAAATATTGCCATCCTCGAATACTTAGCCGAAAAAAATCCTGAAGCCAAATTACTCGGTGGTGACTCGCTTAAGGCACGCTCTGAGGCGCGTCGTTGGTTGGGCTTGCTGAATTCTGATGTGCATAAAACCTTCAGCATGATTTTTGGTGCAGCCCGCTTGGTTGCCGAAAAGCCTGCGCAAGACGAGCTTGCCGCCTCAGCGTCTGCACGGGTTCGGGATATGTATGTTGTGGCAGACAAACACTTAGCGGGGCGTAATTGGTTGTCAGATGGCCGCTCAGTTGCCGACGCTTACTTGTACGTGACAACCCGTTGGGCGAAAGGCAAAAATATCGATTTGTCGGGCATGCCAAACCTTGAGGCACATTTTCAGCGGATGAATGCGGATCCGGCGGTTCAGGCCGCGTTGGCGGCTGAAGGGCTGAAGTAAGCCTGGCAGGTAGCTGAAGTTGTGGGATGAGGCCAAACGCGCAATTTGGCCAACCTTCGCAACAAATTGAAATACTTTTAGTTGTGACAATGCTTGCAACACAGGCAATCGGGCTAGGTTGTTGCCGTAATATTGAGTTATCGGATCAATTGTTCATTAAAGGCCAACTCATCATGAAAAAAGCCCACGCAACCGCCATAGCCGTTATTTCTTTGGCTCTGTTGACTGCCCTGCCTGCAGAAGCTGGTGGGCGCCGTTATTACAATGGCGGAAACAACGGAGGTGTAAATGGCTGGGCTGCGGCTGCAATTGGTGCCGTCGTGGGCGTTGCAGTGGGTGCCGCCTAACTCAGCAGCCGAGTGCAAATTACTATGTGCAACCTGCGCCTGTGTATCAAGTCAACCCGAACGTGTACTACGTGCCCCAGCAGGCCTGCCAAACTGCGCAGGTACCCGTTTATGACCAGTACGGCCGGATTGTTCAGTATCGTCAGGTTTGCGCGAACTGATTAGTGTCTCAGTAGGATTAACATGGGCCACCGTGAAGACTACACCGTGGCCTTTTTCTTATTATTTTTTACCTAACGATAAGACTGCTTTGCACAGATCAACGATTAAGTAGACAAAGATAAACATTAGATAGATGCCTAATGGGTATAGCAACCCAAATAACACCAACCCGATGCCACTCAGCGAACTGAGATCTGAAAACAGAAAACTGTTTCGTGAGCTAGAAATCACTAGGTAGAAGAAGTAAAGCAGAAACAGCGCACCAATGGTCGTTAACCCACCGAACATGATGGTGGCCAGCTTGACACTTGCCTTGTACATAATCATGACGATCGCTAAGGCGTCTTCACCAGCGCTATTATCCGCCGCAATACGTGTCGAGATCAGCTGCGGATTTAACAGCAGGCATACGTAGTAGATCAGAGCAATTGCGACAGAGGCCATTCCAATAAGTACACTAAAGTTCGAAAACTTTATTGAAGAATAGAGGCCCCAAAAAATAGTCGAACATAAAGCTGCAATAAAGATCAGCCCACAAACATCCAGATAGTCTGACGAACTAACTGATGTTTCGTTATTTTTTAAGCTGTTTTCACAAACAGTTAAAAACCGATAGCCAATGTAATAAGCAATGGCGACGGTAACGACCCAAAGCATTCCTAGCAAACACATCATGAATGAATCGTTTTTGATCGCCGCAACAATCCCAATTGACAAGCCAAGCACGGCCGCGGCTGGCGTGGCCCAGAGGCTAGCAGTTTTAGCGAGCGAGTTGTTTTTCTCAAAAAATGACACAGACAAAATATGCCTAAACTTATTGATTACCTGGTCAATTAGCCCATTTGACCGATCCATCAGATTCAGTTTCTGTGGCTCACTGGTAGGCTCGTCTGATTGTTTTAGCCCACATTTTGGACAAAATACTGTGTCCGAATTCACCTCAGTACCGCAACTAGCGCAAAACATAGTTAATCCTTATGGTTTTTATTAGAGGAGTGGGATGTTTCTTATTTAGACTGCGGCGTTGGGTTTTCCCGAAGCGAGTTCTCCATTGCTTTTCGTAACGAACCGGCTGCTGTACCAGTTTGGGCTGTGTATTTCACCGTGGCAAATACCTTTGAATCAGAGGCGCAATGTGCAACATCAACAATTCCGGAAATTTTTCCATCACTGTCTCGAGGCAACGTAGTAAATCTCTTCAAATTATCTCTTGCGATAATCCTGGCTGCGACTAACGCAGTATCAAACGCGGAAGCTTTGTCTCCTACAAACTCCATCACCGCTGTCGAAAGGTATATGGTGTCACCAGTACCTTCGACTTTAACTGCGCCCAGTTTGTATTGAGGGCACCCTTGCGCGGCCACTTCAAAAAACGTTAGTAAGCCGCATATGACAAGGCTACGCCGCACATTAACAATGCGCATAATTAAAAGTTTTTAAGCCTTGTGGTATTGCTGTAACCATCAACACCGTTTAACGGTTGGCTTGGTGTGGGCGGTGGGCCGGCAGGGGTAGCGGGTGCACGAGGTGCCTGCTGCCCACCGCCCGGGTTACCCATCGAGTTTGAGATGGCGCCAGCAGTCGCAATAGTTTCTGGCTTGATTCCTACCGTCACTCGAACCAACTTAGCTTTTGTGTAGCAGCCACCGAGAACAACGACTCCGCGAAGCATCGCGCTTGAATTGCTACTCAAATTTTTAAGGGCTCTTGTAGTTTCTGTCTTGACAACCTGCTTTTCGTTGCCAGAAATTGTCGACGATTTGTTGATGGCGTTATCAATTGCCTGCTCGACAGCAACCGCTTCATTTAAAAATCTTGCAATGCCAGCTTTCGCTTCTAAGGTCGCTGTATCTGTAGCAAGCTTCACGTCGCTCGTATCATCAAAGTCGACCCCCGCGCTGGCCGTATACATGATCTTAAAGTTTGCCGGCGAGTCCCCTTGAACATCTTGACCGTCTTGAGGATAATTATTACAGCTTTCAGAGAAAAACTGCGCGTGCGCAGGCGATAGCAATGCAACGGCCATTACATACGAGAGCCCTGCTAACTTTAGCGACATAGCCATTTGGTTTACCTATTTAACGGGTTTAACGAAGGAAAAGATTTCTTTGTGCGTCTGTCTCTTTACTCTGTGCGGGTGCGTAATTAGCCGGTGCAGACTGAGAAGTCGCTTTGACTAGTTTTGGGTCGATCTTTCGTACGATGTATTCGGACTTGTCATCCAGGGTACCTGAGTCAAGCTTCAAGTAAGAAAACTTAGGTTTGACATCAATAATCTTCCCAGTACCCATGTCAATCTCTAACGCACCCAATGACTCACCGCTTTGGGGATCTTTCAGCTCATCACCCATCAGAAATATGCCGTACGACTCACCTTTATTTATACTGCCCTCACCGCGATTGATCACAGCGACGCTGCCGCCCATCACTTTAATAACCTGGATGGGGTAGATACTTACCACCATCTTTTCCACAAGCTTATCAGCAGCTCCGGCAATCAGCTTGATTAGAGCCTCATTGCCTACAGCACTAACCCCACCGAACGTATTGCTAAATTTTTCAGATCCGGACCACTTAACTTTTCGCGTAGAGAATTCCATCACTTGTAGCTTGAGGATTCCAGTGGCACTGCTACGTACTAAAACCTCACCCGTCAAGTTGATCGTCTCACGTTGATTGTTTGCGACTGAAAGACTTTGGATTTCCGCAAGCACCAGATAGTCCGCCCCACTGGCCTGCCCCAGCCTCCCAACTTCTGCTTGCGCAGCATCTCCGCTTACGATAAAGCCTTTCTCTTGTTCAAAAATAGCAGCATTTTGTCGATTTAACACATCAAAACGTCGTGAACCAACGATAGACTCGCTAACCGTGCTAATCAAAAGATCTTTGTTCTTTGTATCATTCGAGACAACAACAACGCTGCGCCTCGT
>CAIYCP010000200.1 GCA_903924715.1 uncultured beta proteobacterium | reverse complement strand
TTCAGGGTGGGGGCAAGATGGCCCGTACCGCTTGAGGCCAGGGTTTGGAACGCTCGTTGAAGGGGTGTCGGGCTTTGCGGCCAAAAACGGTTTTGAAGACCGTGAACCGGTGTTGCCACCGCTAGCGATGGCGGACATGATTACTGGTTTATATGGTTCGTTTGCGGTCATGACAGCGCTTAGACATCGTGATCAGACGGGACGTGGTCAGGTGATTGATTTGCCCTTGCTTGACCCGATGTACTCGGTGTTAGGGCCCTCAGCCGCGGTGTATAAATTAACGCAAAAGATCGATCCACGTATGGGGAGTCGCTCAAATACTGCTGGCCCCCGTAATGTATTTCCAACCAAAGACGGCCGCTGGATTTCGATGTCGGCGTCAATGCAAGTGATGGTAAATCGCTTATATACTGCCTTGGGTGTACCTGAGATGTTGACTGACCCGCGCTTTCGCACCAACGCCGATCGCGTCGCACATGCGGATGAGGCCGAGGCCCCCATTCGAGCCTTCATCTCAAGCCATACGCTTGAAGAAGGGATGGCTTTTTTCGAAAAGAATGAGATCACTGCGGCTCCAGTGTATTCGGTCGATCAATTCATTAAAGACCCGCACGTGATTGCCCGCCAGATTGTGGTCGATATGCCTGATAAAGAGATGGGCTCGGTTCCGATGCATGCGGTTGTTCCACGCTTGTCTGACTCGCCTGGGGCCATTCGTCGACCCGCACCTGAACTTGGCGAGCACACGGCCGAGTTGCTCGGGCGTATCGGTATCGATGCTCAGATGCAGTTGAGCTTAAAAGAACGAAAGATTATTTAAAGGCCACAACAATGATGACAAAGAAAAATTCAAGACGATCCTGGTTGATTGTTCCGGCGGATCAGGGTGATGTGTTGACGCCTGTTCAGCCTCAGGGCGCCGACGTAATCGTGCTTGATCTTGAATACACCGTGCCCCCTAAGAACAAAGAAAGTGCCCGCGCGGGCTTAAACGCTCAGATTGCGCAACTTGCTGCAGCATCCGCACAAGTTTTTGTACGTGTGGATCGGGCAACACGTTGGGCAGATGTGCGTGCCGCGATCGGCCGTGGCTTGACGGGTATTGTGTTGCCCTCACCTGAAGAACCTGCTGACATCGTGGAAATCGATGCCTTAATCACTGAGCTTGAAAAAGCACGCGGCGTTGAGGTGGGCTCCACCGAAATCGTCTTAATGCTTGAGTCTGCAAAAAGTTTTTGGAATGCCGATGCCTTGGGTCGAGCCAGCAACCGAATTACGGCGATGGGTGTGGGTCGCATTGACTTGTCGATGATGCTGGGCGCGGTGCCGCAAAATGAATTTCGCTTATATCGGTTTTTAATGACCCGCACGCTTGTTGCAGCGCGGATGTTGGGCAAGCAACCACTCGGCGCTTTTTGGCGGCCAGGTTCGCGCGGTGGCTTGGCTTCGGTGACTGACACGCTTCGTGCAGCACGTGAGGCTCGTCTTTTGGGGTTTAGTGGCTGCGTTTGTGCGGTGCCCGAGCAAGTCGCCCCAGTACATGCGGGTTTTGTCTAGGCTGCCTTCAGGTTAGAACGTTAAATTTTTGCGCATTACTTTTCTGGATACTTCGCGATGCCACCATATATTCGTCGTTCATTGATTGCGTTATCAATTGATGATCCCAAACTTGCAGAAAAAGCCTTTGATTCTTGGGCTGATGCGATTGTGCTGGACATTGTTAAACAGGCTGCGCAAGATTGGCAGCAGACGCTTAAAGCTCAAATGCCCTCGGCAATTGCAGCGGCCTCACGTGGCGGGGCTGAAGTGTTTGTTCGTTTGAATGCGCAAACGGCCTATGCTGAGCTTGATGCGACCGTGTTTGCCGGTTTGGCGGGCGTCGTGTTAGTTGGGGTTGCCGACGCAGCAGAGCTTGTACTTGCTAGCGCAAAGCTTGATGCGCTTGAGCTTGAAAGAGGAATCCTTCAAGGCTCGCTTGAAATTGATCTTGAAATCACCACTGCACAGGGCGTTTGGAATTCACTAGAGATCGCGCGCGCAAGTTCAAGAATTGGCACGTTGACGATCAACGAACAGGCCTTGTATCAAAACCTTGATATTCCTTTTGAGACCACACTTGAGGTCGAGCCCATTGAGTTCATTAAGGGGCAGATCATCACCGTGGCAACTTCAGTTAATGGGCAGGCGCAAGGCATGAGCTATCCACTTTGCATCACGCAAAAAGAAGTGGATGAAACCACGTTGAAGAAAGCAATTCTTCGCGCCCGCGACACCGGTTTTAAAGGCGCACTGTGTGCGCAGCCCTCGTGGGTAAAACTCTGCAATGAGGGATTTCGTCCAAGTGCCGACGAGGTCGAGTACTACAAAGAGGTTCGCCAGGTGTTTGCTGAGGGTTTAAAGCGAGGTCTGGCCTCAGTGCCACTGAATGGCAAGATGATTGATGTGCCTGTTGATTTACGTGCTGAGGTTTATCTTGAGTGGGCTGACCGAGTGGCCTTGCGCGATCAACAAAAAATTCAAGCACATCAAAAATAAGCGAATTCCCTTTAATCATTGAATTGACCTGATTCAGGAAAAAATACCATGACGCACAGAGTGGCACGCTGCACGATGTTTGTAACGCCGACGAATCCACGCTTTATCGATAAAGCCTGGACACGCGGGGGGGATGTTTATATTTTAGACATTGAGGACTCGATCCCTTTGGCCGAAAAAGCCCGATGCCGGGGGTTGATTCGTGAGTCGATTGCAAAAGCGAACAAAGGCGGTGCAAGCATTTATGTGCGTATTAACAAGCCTTTTGTCGATGCAGATTTACCTTGCTCGGTCTGGCCCGGCGTTGATCGCATTATGTTGCCTAAAACTGATACGGCAGCTGAAATGCAATACGCACATAACTTGATCACTCAGTTAGAAAAAGACCACGGCGTGCCGGTGGGCTATATCGAGCTGTCGCCCATGATTGAAACTGCCTTGGGTGTCGTAAATATTTACGAGATCCTCTCCGCCACGCCTCGAAAAATCTGGTCAATGGGCGGCGGTACAGGCTACGACATGGCGGTTAATTTGGGCATTGAGATGTTTGTCGACTTTGATCAGTACGCCTATACCTCATCCTATGTGGCGCTTGCTGCAATGAGTTTAGGGATTGAATCTTCTGGCGGTGTATTTGTACACAATCCCACCGGACGTGTGGATCAGCGCGAAGACGCGATTAAAGAAGCTGAAATTTTGCATGACGCAGGTGTACGCCAGATCACGGCACTACACCCGAATTTTATCGAGCCCTTATGTACCGGGTTGGCACCCACTCAAGCAGAAATGACCTGGGCCCAAACCGTGTTAGACACCTACCAGGGTTTACTGCTAGCGGGAGAGTCTCTGACTGAGGTCAATGGCAAGGTCGTGGATTGTTACGAGTATGAACGTGCCGTTAAAACACTTGAGTGGGGACGTGCTTGTTCAGAGAAAGATCAATTTAAGACAAAGGCCTTAGCCCGTGCCCAAGCTACGGCGTAATGTGCGCGCTGTGTGAAAATCACCGGGCAGGAGAGGTGCAGATCGCCCCTTATTTTTTATCTAAAAATTTAAGCAACTCTGCAAATTGAACGCTATACGCATCGAGCTCTTTACGAAAGGCCTCTGGCCCCTGGGCATCAATCAGGTACCCGTGTTTTTTTGCAAACTCATTAAATTCGGTACTTTTGGCGATTTCTAATGAAGCGGCAACCAAGCGGTCGGTGATCTCTTTGGGCATGCCCTTAGGCGCGATAACGCCATAGGCTGCGGGCAAGGTGACGTTGTAGCCGGCATCAACAATCGAGGCCGCATCCGGGAAAAGGTAATAAGAGCCTTTCATAAACGCTGCAAGTACGCGTGCATTGCCCGCTTGAACGTGTGAGACAACGCCAGGTGCCTGGGTGGCTAAAGTCTCTACGCGCCCCGACAACATGGCAATCACCGCTTCGCCACCCCCCCCGCTAAAAGGGATCGAGGCAATCTTCACATTCGCGACTTTATTGAGCTCTTGGATGGCGAGGTCAGGCGCGGTTCTGACGCCAGACACTGACACGCGCATTTTGCCGGGGCGCTGCCGCACATCGGCCAGCCACTCGTCGAAATTTTTCCAGGGCGCATCCTGACGCACGATGATCAGCGTGGGTAGATCAACGAGCTTGGTGATGGTGGCGTAGTCGTCGGTTGATTTATAAATCAGTGTTTTGTTAATTAAGGGTTGATAGGCTAGGGACGCATTGGTGCCCAAGCCAATCGTGTAGCCATCGGGCTTGGCGCGTACGACAGCGCTGGTGCCGATCGAGGCTGAACCGCCTGGTTTGTTTTCAACGTTGACATTGGTTTTTAAAATCTTTTCTAAGGCGCTACTGAAGTAACGCGAGATCGGATCCGTTGAACCGCCGGGGCCGTACGGAACGACGAAGGTGATATCGCGGTTGGGATAAGGCTGTGCAGAGCCGCCCGCACTAAACAAGAGTCCAAGTGCGACAGCGATGAACTGCACTGCATATGAAGCAGGTTTCAACTGGGTCTCCTTTGCGGCATAAGCACGGTTTGGTTTTATGTCTTTTTAGCTTAGCAAGATAGTAGCGGAATTCAATTGGCGATCTATAATCTCGGTCAGTAATACAAAAAGGGGACTTTCATGACACAGAAGAACATCTTTTCTACTTTCATTCTGGCGCTGAGCTTGTTGGCATTGCCCGTAGCGCAGGCCGCCGATGCTTTTCCAACGAAACCCGTGCAAGTGATTATCCCTTTTGCACCGGGTGACACCGACAACATGCTTCGTCCGTTCATCGACAAGATGGGGGAGTTTTTGGGGCAATCGGTCATCATGACCTATAAGCCCGGTGCAGGCGGTGGCATCGGGGCAGGGTTGGTGGCCTCGAGCCAGCCCGATGGTTACACGCTTGTCGGTACCTCGCAAGGGTCGATCGTGGT
>CAIYCP010000199.1 GCA_903924715.1 uncultured beta proteobacterium | reverse complement strand
GTGGTGCCCCAACTGCAAAAAGTGTTGACGGCGGTCAAGCATATTGCGCATACCCAAGCTGGGCAGCCGATGCTGGCGCGCACGCATGGCCAGCCGGCCACGCCAACCACGCTGGGTAAAGAGTTTGCCAACGTGGCTGCACGCTTGCAAGCAGCGCTTGCCAATATCGAAGCCGTGGTGCCGCTCGCCAAAATGAATGGCGCAACCGGTAACTACAACGCCCATATGTCGGCCTATCCTGAGATTGACTGGGCGTCTTTTAGTGGCAAGGTTCTGGGTGGACTTGGGTTAAAACAAAATGCCCACACGATTCAGATTGAACCTCATGATTGGATGGCTGCACTTTTTGATGCGGTGGCGCGAACCAATACGATTTTGATCGATTTGAATCGTGATATTTGGGGCTACATTGCTTTGGGCTTTTTTAAACAGCGACTCAAAGATGGTGAGGTCGGGTCGTCGACCATGCCCCATAAAGTCAACCCGATTGACTTTGAGAATGCCGAAGGTAATTTAGGCTTAGCCAATGCTGTATTGCGGCATCTTTCTGAGAAATTGCCGATTTCGCGTTGGCAGCGTGATTTAACTGACTCAACCGTGCTGCGTAATCTTGGGGTTGCGCTCGGGTATTGCCTGGTTTCCTACGATGCTTGCTTGCGTGGGTTAAACAAACTAGAAGTCAACGCCGCTGCAATTGATGCTGACTTAGATCGTTGCTGGGAAGTCTTAGCCGAACCGATTCAAACGGTGATGCGTCGCTATGGTTTGCCGCAGCCGTACGAGCAGCTCAAGGCGCTGACTCGGGGTAAAGGCATTACACAGGAAGCCATGCAAGAATTTATCTCAGGCTTGGCGCTGCCCACCGAGGTCAAAGCACGTTTATTGGCCTTAACGCCGCGCAGTTACATTGGCCTTGCGCAAACGCTTGCTAAAAACGTTTAACGATTGTAAAAAAGCACTGAGATCCCCCTTTAACTTGAATATACACACGGCAACATGAAAAAAATTAACCTACTGTCGGTCGCCTTGACTGTTTGTTTGCCCTTTATCCTGCAACCCGCTCAGGCACAGTTTGCCAAGCCTGATGCGGCAATTAGTTATCGCCAATCAGCACTTACCTTGATTAGTTCGCATTTTGGTCGCATGCAGCCAACTATTAAAGGCGCAACGCCCTATGACGCCGCTGCAATCAATGCCAATATTGATGTGCTTAAAACCTTATCTAACTTACCTTGGGCTGGTTTTATTGAAGGCAGCCAAGCGGGCAGCAATGCTAAACCCGAAGCTTGGTCCGATGCAGCCGGCTTTAAGCAGGCGCAGCAAAAATTTCAGCTGGCAGTTGTTAAATTGTCTGAGGCCTCAGGCACTGGAGATCTTGAAAAACTACGTTCGGCCTATGGCGATGTGGGCGCTAGTTGCAAGGCGTGTCACGATTCGTATCGTGTAAAAAAATAGTAGTTAAAAAAGATAAGAAAAGAGACCTCGCTGAGGTCTCTTTTCTCATGCACTAATCGTGTTTACGATTTTAAAAACGGTAGCACGGTACTCAGATATTGCTCTGGGATTTCAGTGGGTGGGATATGGGCAGAAGGCACCATCGCCAGCTTGGCACCTTTAATCCGCTCAACTAAGGCCTGTCCGCGTGCCAACGGTGTTGACAGGTCAAAGTCCCCAACGACAACAAGCGTGGGCACTTGGATATTAGCCAGGCGCGGATACAAATCCATATCGCGAATCGCCGTACAGCATCCGGCATAGCCGTGGGGGGCGTGTGACAACGCGGTGTTACGCACGCGTTTAAGTTCAATCGTGTTCTTTGCGACAAAGTCTGGCGTAAAAAATCGACCGATGACGCCATCAATAATCGCGGGCATCCCGCCTTGTTTTAACGCGGCCATACGTGCATCCCAAATGCCGGCATCAAACTCTGCTGAGGTATTGCTTAATACAAGGTGTTTCAGGCCAATCGCGCGTCGGGCGCCGAGTTCCATGCCTACCATGCCACCTAACGAGATCCCCCAGTAGTCGTATGAGGTCAGTCGCGCTGCTGCGATGACCGCTTGCGCATCGTCGGTTAATTGAGCCAAAGAGTAATCCCCCTGAGGAGCCTCTGAGCCACCGTGACCGCGTGAGTCGTAACGCACAACATAAAAATGTTTCATTAGGGCATCGAGCATCGGATCCCATAAAGAAAAATCGGTGCCAAGTGAATTGCCCAGTACAAGCGCAGGTAGTGTGGCATCGCCATCACCGCGCCAATAGAGACGACAGGATCCGTTTGTTACGACTGGCATAAGTCACCTTTCAAAAATAAATATTGAAGGATCTTAACCTGCATTCAATGCGCGTGAGATCAGCCACCACGTTAATCCTGCAAGGCCTAGGGCAAGCCCTAAGGCAAGCCCGCGTACGCGCCAGTCGTCTTGTGCGGGGGTGGTGCCGTCTGGGACGAGATCCTTTGCAACATCACCATGAATCATCGGCATGATCAGGCGTTGTCCTTTAAGCGTATAAAACAGAATCGCAGCCATATGCAAACCGATGATTGCGTAGAGAAAAGTTTCGTTAAATTGATGCAGCCCAGTTAGACGCTCTGACAAAGCTGTGCTGACATTCGCGGCAAAGGGCCCTTGGGTCAAAATATCGTCGTTCGCAAAGAGCCCCGTAAGCCCTTGCCAGCCAATCACTCCTAACATTCCAAAAACTGACCAAGCCCCTAAGGGGTTATGGCCCGCTTGCTTTGAAGGCGTTTTAAAGTAAGCCCAGACGCGCAGTGGTGAGGCATAAAACGAGGCAAAGCGTGCATAGCGCGGGCCAAGCACACCCCAAAGGATTCTGAAGACGACCAATGCGAGCGTTGCGATGCCTAAACGCACATGCCAATCCATCCAGTTACCACCCAGTTTGACGGTCACAATCGCGCCCGTGATGCATAGGGCCAGGGCTACATGAAACAGGCGGGTGGGCAAATCCCAAATACGAACTACGGTTTTTTGCTTTGGCATCGAAAAGTGTGACGGCTTAGTGAGAGATGACTCGTTTTGACGACGCCATGATAACCGTAGCGCTTTGTATGCGGTTTGTTTTTTTGCGTTGCAACATAAAAATGAAATATGTCATGTATGTGTCATCGACTTTACGCTACGATCTAAGGCGTACTAAACACTCAGGATAGATTTGCTTATGACCGCAGTTCGCTTTGCACAAGTCAGTAAACATTGGGATGCAACTATTGCGTTGCAACCAACTGATTTGACGCTTCCGGCGGGTGAGTTTTCTGTGTTGCTCGGCCCCTCGGGTTGTGGCAAGACCACAACCCTGCGTTTAATCGCGGGCCTTGAAATACCCACCACGGGGCAAATTGAGATTTTTGGAAAAGACGTCACCCAGACAGCGTCGTCACAACGCGGGGTCTCGATGGTGTTTCAAAATTACGCCTTGTTTCCGCATTTATCTGTTGCTGAAAATATTGTGTTTGGGTTGCGTGTACGTCGGGTGCCCAAGGCTGAAACAGAGCAGCGGCTCAAACAGGTGCTCGATCTTTTAAATCTCACGCCTTACCAAGCGCGCAAGCCAGGCCAGTTGTCGGGTGGTCAACAGCAACGCGTGGCGCTTGCGCGAGCGCTCGTGGCCGATAGCCGTTTGTGTTTAATGGATGAACCGCTTTCAAATCTTGATGCGCAACTACGCCAAGAAATGCGCCATGAATTGCGCGCCTTACAACTGAAGCTTGGTTTGTCGGTGGTGTATGTTACCCATGATCAAACTGAGGCCATGAGCATGGCGGATCGTGTCGTGCTTTTGCGTGACGGGCGTATCGAGCAGGTCGCCTCACCTTTTGACATTTATCAAAAACCAAACACCTTATTTGCCGCGCAATTTATTGGGGGCGCTCGAATGAATTTGCTTGAACTTGAGCAGGGTTGTTTGGCCGGCAGCGATATCGCGGTGGCTGCCCCCGAGGGGGCGGTGCGAATGGGCCTGCGCCCTGAGGATATTCAACTAGGAAGCGGACATCGCATGCAGGTTGAAAAAACCGAGTTTACGGGCGCTGACTTGCTATTGCATGCGCGGGTTGGGGCTCAATTGATTGCAGTGCGCGCTGAGGGCAAGCAGGCGCGGGCGGTGCAGGGCGAAGTGCACTTAAGCTGGAACGCAGAGAATTTGCATTGGTTTGATAAGCAAGGTTTACGTCTTTAAACGAAAGGAGATTGATCATGAAGCAGATGCTAAGTCGTATGGCGTTACTCACAGCAGGGCTTTGTACAAGTGCCGCGGTGTTGGCAAAGACCGATATTTCATTTTATTTTCCAGTGGCAGTGGGCGGCCCGATTACTAAAACAATCGATCAGTACGCCGCTGACTTCAATAAAGAAAATCCGGATTACAACGTGGTACCCGTGTATTCAGGTACCTATCAAGAAACGATCGTTAAAGTATTGACCGCCCATAAGTCAGGTAAACCGCCAACAGCCGCGATTCTGTTATCAACCGATACGTTTACGCTAGCCGATGAAGATGCGATTTCGCCAATCGATAACTTTGTCAAAACAGATGCTGATCGTGAGTGGATGAAAAGCTTTTTTCCAGCCTTCATGTTGAATGGTCAATTTGGTAATAAGACTTGGGGTGTGCCGTTTCAACGTTCTACGGTTGTGCTGTTCTGGAATAAAGAGGCTTTTAAAGAAGCAG
>CAIYCP010000198.1 GCA_903924715.1 uncultured beta proteobacterium | reverse complement strand
TATTGGGATCGGGAATCAGCAGCATGTCCGAGGCTTCGATGCCTTTCCAGCCGGCGATCGACGAACCGTCGAAGGCGTGACCGTCGGTAAACTTCTCAGGGCCCATCTGACTGACAGGAACCGAAACGTGTTGCTCTTTGCCCATGGTGTCCGTAAAACGAAAGTCGACAAACTTGACTTCGTCTTCGGCAATCTTCTTCAGAACATCTTGAGAGGTGCTCATACTGACTCCGGAAAGGTGAAAATTAGGTCTATTAATAATTGCTGCAAGACTACATATGAGATATCAAGCAACATTCATGCCAGACATTTTTAACAAAAATGTCCAAAAAAGTGCAGGATAAAGCACCAAATTAGTGCTTTCGCACCAATAAATGCACCATATCAGTGATTTTACAAGAATAACGTCTGCAATTCATTCAAAAACCGCCAGCCTAACTCGGTGGCTTGCAAACGCATCGGGCTCTCAAGCAGCAAACCGCGCTTGGTGGCCTCGAGCAACTCTTTATTCATCGACGCGATAGGTAACCCGCAACGCTCAGTGTACAGCGAGGCGGCAACCCCTTGCTTGAGCCTCAGCGCATTGAGCATAAACTCAAACGGGAGTTCGCCCGTCGTCAATTGGCGTCTCTCTGAAATATGCGAATCGCTACGGGACAAGGCCGCTTGCATCCAGGCTTCAGGATTACGCGAACGTGCCTGACGCTCAATACGATCGTGGAACGAAATCTTTCCATGCGCACCGGGCCCGATCCCCAAGTAATCGCCGAACTCCCAGTAATTTACGTTATGCCGCGCTCGCGCGCCTACTTTGGCGAAAGCAGAAACCTCATAACGCTCGAGCCCCGATGCTTCAGCTAAATCGACAATTGCCTCTTGCATCAAAAATGCGAGTTCATCATCCGGGACCTGCGGCGGATATTTCGCAAAGACCGTGTTCGGCTCGAAGGTCAACTGATACATCGACAGGTGTTCTGTACCGAAGTTCAGCGCCTCGTTTGCATCTTGAATACACTGGTCTAGTGTCTGCCCTGGCAGCGCAAACATCAAATCAAGATTCACGCGACCGACTGCGCGCTGAGCCATGACGATGGCGGCCCGCGCTTGGGCCGCATCGTGTACGCGACCCAACGCCCGTAACTTCTCATCGTCGAACGATTGGATACCGAGTGAAATCCGATTAATACCACTTTCGGCATACGCCAAAAAACGCTCAGCCTCTGCTGTGCCGGGGTTAGCCTCGAGCGTGACTTCGGCATCAGGCCATAAATTTAAATGTGAACGCAACAGCGCCATGAGGCGATCAATACCCTGAGCACTCAACAGACTGGGTGTGCCGCCACCAATAAAGACAGTGTGAACCTGACGACCCCAGATATCTGGCAAAGCTTGCTCAAGATCGGCTTGCAGCGCGTCAAGATAACGCGCCTCGGGCAAGCTTGCGGGTTGCTCATGCGAGTTGAAATCGCAATAGGGACATTTGCGCACGCACCAGGGCACGTGCACATAAACCGATAACGGCGGCAGTGCAGTCAAGCGGGGTCGATCAACAAGATCACCGCTAGTCGGGGCGTTCAATTGCCCAGCCACCGCGATTGGAATAACCCGACTCATGAAGACACATGCTCGGTGGCCACGAGCCCGCGTACCACCAACTGCTGTAGCAAATGGCGCAAGGCCTGCCCGCGGTGACTGATTTGATTTTTCAACGCGGGTGCGAGTTCAGCCGCTGTGCAGCCCTGTTCGGGTAAATAAAAATAGGGGTCATAACCAAAGCCATGTACCCCGCGCGGCTGATCAACAATCTCGCCGAACCAATTGGCCTCGGCGACGATCGGTTGGGGATCATCGTGTCGTGTCACCAACACCAACACCGCCACGTACCATGCACTTCGATTTGCAACTCCGCGCAGCGTGTGAATCAGTTTTTGATTATTGGCCTCATCAGAACGAGACCCATGTTCAAGTTCAGCATACCGGGCTGAATGAATGCCAGGCTCACCTCGCAATGCTTGCACGCACAAGCCCGAATCATCTGCCAAGGCCGGCAATCCTGACTGCGCGCTCGCATGGCGCGCCTTTGCTAATGCATTTTCAAGAAAGGTTGGATAGGGCTCGGGCGCATCTGAAATATTCAAGGTGCCTTGCGCGATAAGGTCAACGCCTAGCGGCTTAAACAACGCCTCAAATTCGCGAAGTTTTCCAGCGTTGCTAGACGCTAGTACGACTGAGTTCAACTGTGAAGTGCGCGCGAGGACCATGCGTTAAAGGCTCTCGGTTTGCGGAACATCATCTAGCAGCATCGTGACCAAATCTCGCGCAAAGCTCGGCAAGCGTTGCAGCTCGCGCACGCAAATATGCAGTTTGCGTTCAGACCAATCATCCGACAACCTGACGATCTTAATATTCAAGCGCTGGGCATAACGCTTTGCCGCTTGCTCAGGTACGACGCCAATCCCTACCCCCGCTTCAATCATGCGGCAGACTGATTCAAAATTACCAACTTCGACTCGAAACCGAAAAGCGTGTCCCAAATTGTCTGCGGCCTGAATCAGGAAGGCGTGGATGGCACTCCATTCAGAAAGACCCACGTATTCAAAATCAAGCGTATCTGCAAACGCCACTTCAGACAGCCCAGCAAGCGGATGTTCAGCCGCGGCAACCAATACCAGGCGGTCTTGACGATATGGCAGAAACTCAAGCGCAGAGGCAGCGGGCTGCCCTGCGACGATCCCAATATCGGCTGAACCCTCAGTGACTGCCTTGACCACAAGGTAGCTGAGCCGCTCGCGCAGTTCTACGGTCACATCGGGGTGAGAGGCCAAATAGCGACTCAACACTGCAGGCATGAATTCAGTCATCGCCGTCGTGTTGGCCAACATCCGAATTTGACCCTTAATACCCCTGGAATACTCATGGATATCGCCGCGCAAGTGGTCAATTTGCCTCAGTACCAGGCGGGCATGTCGCAAAAAAGCTTCGCCTGAGGGCGTTAGGCTGACACCCTGGCTGTTTCGATGAAACAAACGCGTGCCAAAGTGATCTTCGAGGTTTTTGACCCGATTGCTGGCCGCCGGCAATGAAAGGTGCGACTTTTCAGCCCCGCGCGTCAGGCTGCTGGCGTCGCCAATATTGACCATTAGCTGTAAATCGGTCAGGTCAAAATGGTTTGCCATCGTGTTTTAACACCTTAATCATTCAAAAAGCCGAGGTTAATCAAACGCCAATGGTCAAAAAGCCCGCACTCGGGCACAGTAACGCCTGTGTCTCATTTCTCTATGATAAAGCAAACATGAATACCCACGATCACCAATACCAAGACATCCGCGATGCCATTCGCGATCTATGCAAACAGTTTCCAGATGAATACTTTCGCAAGGTTGATGAGGCGCGCGGCTACCCTGAAGAGTTCGTCAATGCCTTGACGCAAGCCGGCTGGATGGCAGCCCTGATTCCCCAAGAGTATGGTGGCTCTGG
>CAIYCP010000197.1 GCA_903924715.1 uncultured beta proteobacterium | reverse complement strand
CGAACCGGCACGCCTTGCGGCGGGGGATTTTGAGTCCCCTGCGTCTACCAATTTCACCACCCGGGCCTTGGGGGATCGCACCGAAGGCGCGTTGGAACGAAGACGTGCATTATACGGTGGAATAAAAATTTTGCGCGATGGTCTGGACTTGAGTATCCTGAGCCTATGCAAAGTCTCGATCTACAGCTGGCGCGTCACGCCTCGGCGCTAACATTTGAATCCTTAACGCCTCAGGCGCTCGAGCGAGCCAAAGTCTTTTTACTCGACACCATCGGTGTTGGGATTGCCGGAGGTAGCACCCCTGAGGTTGAATCATTGCTGAAGGCAGTGCGTGGCTGGGGCGATGCTGCTGAAGTGACCATTTGGGGCACTGATTTAAAAATTGCCCGCGTGCAGGCGGTATTGGTCAATGCGTATCAAATCCACTGTCAAGAGTATGACTGCCTGCATGAGGGGGCGGTTCTGCATGCCATGGCAACGCTTCTACCGGTGCTGCTGGCCGAGGCGCAGGTGCGGGGCGGCGTTTCAGGCAAAGCGCTGCTCACGGCCTTGGCTGCTGGCGTCGATGTTGCATGCACGCTGGGTTTGGCTTCAAACTTAGGCCTGCGGTTTTTTCGTCCTGCAACGTCGGGCGGCTTTGGTGCAGCGGCTGGTTTGGCCAATTTGCGTGGCTTTGATGCGCAGACCACGCTCGCGGCCTTGGGCCATCAACTTGCCCAGGTCAGTGGCACGATGCAGGCGCATACCGAAGGCAGTGTCGTGTTGCCTTTGCAGATCGGTTTAAACGCACGTGCCGCAATGCAGTCTTGTGATTTGGCGCAGGCAGGTTTCCCGAGTTTAAAGACACCGTTGACGGGTAAGTTTGGCTATCTCACGGTGTTTGAAACAGACTGGGATCTTGAGCGCGCAATGGTCGGTTTGGGTCAGCAATCAAAAATTGCTGAACTGAGCCATAAGCCCTATCCCAGCGGGAGGGCGACACATGGTGGGATCGAAGGCGTGACGGTTCTGCGCGAGCAGTTCCAGTTTTCAGCGCAAGACGTAGCTGAGATTACGGTGGTTGGCCCCCCGTTGATCAATCACCTAGTCAACCGCCCGCCCTTGCAGAACCCAACGCCAAATTATGCTCGCCTTTGTATGCCCTTTGTTTTGGCTAAGGTGTTGCAGCATGGCGTCTTAGATGCCATGCACTTCAGGGGTGATGCCTTAAGTGAAGTACAAACCTATGCCCTAGCCTGCAAAGTCGTCATGCAGGTAGATAACAATCCGAATCCGAATGCCCTTGGGCCTCAAGTGGTGCGTGTGCGCTTGACCGATGGCAAAGTGCTTGAGCATCACATCGACGCGATGCTGGCGAGCCCTTCGCGTCCGTTAAGTGGTCAGGCGCGTGCAACAAAATTTGATCGTTGCTGGCAATTAGCGGCCCAGCCAATGCCTTCGTCTCAAAAGCTTCAGGACCTTATTGCCAATCTAGAGCATTGCCCCGACATCAACGACTTGGTGCAGCAGTTGGCAGCCAAGCCGTGATCACACCGATTCTGATTGCCAAACTGCTGATCGTCCCGTCAATGCTTTTGTTATTGACGCTTGTGGGGCGACGGTATGGGCCCGCCTTAGCCGGCCTGCTGTCTGCCTTGCCGGTATTCGCGGGTCCCGTGCTCTTCATCCTGGCCCTCGAGCAAGGCAATGTCTTTGCGTCGCACGCGGCGCACGGTACCTTGTTGGCCATTGTGGCGATCTTGGTGTTTAGTTTGACCTACGCTTGGATGGCTTTGTCGTGGGGTGTGGCAGTGTGCTTACTGTGCTCCTACGCGACGTATAGCCTGACTGCGTATCTCTTGCAATTTGTGCACTTGCCAATCGAACAGTCTTTTGCCGTGGTCATTGGTTTGACGCTGTGCGCACAATGGGCGTTTCCAAAGGTGTCCACCGAACAGCAGGCCTCTGCGCCGGCCGGGCTCTTCGATTTATTGCTTCGAATGGGCTGTGGTGCGGTACTGGTGGTGTTCGTGACTTACTTTGCTTCAACGTTCGGATCGCGGATGAGTGGCGTGATGGCGATGTTCCCCCTAATGACCACGGTGCTGGCTGGGTTTTCGCATCATTATTCCGGCGGTCCGTTTGCGGTGGCAATGCTTCGGGGTATGGTGTACGGCTATTTTTCGTTTGCGATTTTTTGTTTACTTTTATCCGTATCTTTGCCGAACTACAGTTTGGTCGTCAGCTTTATGATCGCCGTGCCTGGGGTTCTGGCTGCCCAGTTGGTCGCCCGGTACTTTCTCATGCGCCGTAAAACGCACTAAAGCCAAGTGTTAGCCCTTGAAATTCAAGATTTACCCCCCAATTAACACGCACAATCCCTCGGTCAAGCAAGCGCGCCCTGGGATCACCCTGTGGATAACTTTTCGGTGAGCAAGATGAACCAAGCAACTCCTGCGGCAGATGCCGCCCAAACGATGGGTTTTCAGGCTGAAGTTAAGCAACTGATGCACCTGATGATCCATTCGCTGTACAGCAATAAAGAGATCTTTTTACGTGAATTGGTTTCTAACGCGTCAGACGCCTGCGATAAGCTGCGTTTTGAAGCGATTGACCAACCGGCCCTGCTGGATGGCGAAGGCGCCTTGCACGTGCGGGTTGATTTCGACAAGGCTGCACGTACGATTACGATCTCAGATAACGGCGTTGGCATGTCGCGCGACGAGGCGGTGGCCAATCTAGGCACGATCGCGCGCTCGGGCACGCGTGAGTTCTTTTCGAAATTGACTGGCGACAATAAAAAAGACGCACAGTTGATTGGTCAATTTGGCGTGGGTTTTTATTCGTCCTTTATCGTGGCCGACAAGGTTACGGTACGCAGCCGCCGCGCAGGCGCACCCGCCGATCAGGGCGTTGTCTGGGAATCTGACGGCCAGGGTGAGTTCACCATTGCGGCGCTTGAGCGCGCTGAACGCGGCACTGAAGTCACACTGCATTTGCGCGCAGATGAAGACGAGTTTTTGAACGGCTACAAATTGCGCGAAGTGTTGCGCCGCTATTCAGACCATATTTCTTTGCCTGTTGAAATGCTCAAAGAAGAGTGGGATAAGGATAAATCTGAGCAAGTCAAAACGGCCGAGTGGGAGTCCGTCAATCAAGCCAACGCGTTATGGACACGCAGCAAATCTGACGTGACAGACGAGCAGTATCGTGAGTTTTACAAGCACGTGTCACACGACTTTGATGACCCGCTTGCGTGGACCCACAACCGTGTTGAAGGCCGCAGTGAATACACGCAGTTATTGTTTATTCCGAAGCATGCGCCGTTTGACATGTGGGATCGTGATGCCCGTCGCGGCGTCAAGCTGTATGTCAAGCGCGTCTTCATTATGGATGACGCCGAGCAGATGTTGCCGTCGTATCTGCGCTTTGTGCGTGGTGTGATTGACTCAGCCGATTTGCCGCTGAACGTATCGCGCGAACTGTTGCAAGAAAGTCGTGATGTCAAAGCGATTCGTGAAGGGTCGGCCAAACGCATTTTGAGCTTGCTTGAAGAGCTCGCCGAAAACAAAAAAGAAGATTATGCAACCTTCTGGACTGAGTTCGGCCAAGTATTAAAAGAAGGCACGGGCGAAGATACGGCAAATCTTGAGCGCATCGCCAAGCTGTTGCGCTTTGCCTCAACCAAGCAAGGTACAGATGCGCAGACCGTCACCTTGACTGATTACGTTGCGGGCATGAAAGAAGGTCAAGACAAGATCTACTACGTCACCGCCGACAGCTATACCGCTGGCAGCAATAGCCCTCATATTGAAATCTTTCGCAAGAAAGGGATTGACGTGTTGGTGATGTGGGATCGTGTGGATGAGTGGATGCTTTCGCATTTACGCGAGTTTGAGGGCAAGCAATTTGTCTCGGTTGCGAAAGGTGGTTTAGACCTTGAAGCGCTTGCCGATGACCAAGAGAAGAAACATCAAACTGAAGTCGCTGAACAGTTCAAACCCTTGGTTGATCGCTTGCAAGAATCGTTAAAAGATCGCGTAAAAGAAGTGCGCGTGACGTTGCGCTTGGTCGATTCGCCATCGTGCGTTGTGGTCGGTCAAAACGATTTAAGCCCGCACTTGCAGCGCATGCTGAAAGCAGCGGGGCAGGCGGCTCCAGATGTCTTGCCAGTGCTTGAGATTAATCCTGAGCACGCGTTGGTTGCGAGGATACAGGCCGTTTCAGATGACACCTTTAACGAATGGGCCACGTTGCTGTTTGAGCAAGCGATGCTGGCCGATGGGTCGCAGTTACCTGATCCGACTGCGTTTGTTAAGCGTGTGAATCAGTTGTTATTGGGATAGTCGGGTTTGGCCGCGGGCCAGCCTGCTAAGGCGGTATAGCGCGGCCAGTCAAAGAAAGGGCCTGGATCGGTTTTGCGTCCAGGCGCAATGTCTGAGTGACCGGTGACGGCGCTTAAGGGGTAGCGCCCTCGTAAGCACTGCGTGAGCATGCCCAAGCGCTCGTATTGAATCGCTTCGAACGCAACCGAGTCAGTCCCTTCGAGCTCAACGCCGATTGAAAAATCATTGCATTGCTCGCGCCCTTCAAACGACGAAGTGCCTGCATGCCACGCGCGATCGTCGCAGGAGACAAATTGGCTGATATGCCCGATTCGATCGATCACAAAATGGGCAGAGACTTTTAAGCCAACGACATTGGCAAACCAAGGGTGCGCTGCAGTATCAAGTTGATTTAGAAAAAGATCGGCAATATAAGGCGTACCAAACTGCCCAGGCGGCAGTGTGATGTTATGAATGACGAGCAGAGAAATATCCCCCGCGATCGGTCGCGGATTAAAATTGGGCGAAGGTCGCAGCGAGATGTTTGCGCCGGGTATCAACCAACCACGCGAGTCAAGAGCAAGCAAGTTCAATCCTTGAATGATTTAGTCTTGCTGACGGGCACCAAGTTTGGCATGTGCTGCAGAGCACCAGACATTTTGACCAATGAGCGACGCCTCAGAGCGTGGCAAATGTACGCCGCAGTGTGCGCACCTCACCATGGCCTCAGAGTCGGTGCCGGATTCACCCGTGTTAGAAGGTGCTTGTGGTGGGGGTTGCTGTTTTTTTGCCGCACGAATAGCAAGTAAACGGGCGATCATGATGCCGCCAAAAAATATCGCAGTCCAGAAAAGTGCTTTACCCATTAGTTTCTCTGCAAAATGACTTCTACGACAAATCGACTGCCGGTGTAAGACAAGACAATCAAGGCAAACCCAACTAGGGTGTAACGCAAGGCGATGCGACCGCGCCAGCCGCGTGTATAGCGACCGGCCAACAGGATTCCAAAGGTCACCCAAGAGAGCAGTGTGAAGATCGTTTTATGGTCGAAGGGCAGCCATTTTCCGGTGGCCGCGACCGAGATCATCGAGCCGGAAATCACAGCAAAGGTCAGTAAAGCAAACGCTACCCAAATCACTCTAAATAGAACCTGTTCTTGGGCCAATAGGGGTGGTTGTGCGTCAAGAATGCGCCCGACTACAAGCCTGATCCCTTTGGCGTCGTGTACGGCAGCCATCGGGAAGTGGAGTCGCCGGTCGATGGCGGACATGAGCATGGCCTGAAGGGCGGCGATGGTCACCAAGCCATACGCCGACAAGGCAATTAATAAATGAATACGTAAAGCGGGATCAGTCGCATGCGCAACGAGTTGTTCTTTGGGAAACAGGGCGACCAAGAGGCAGGCGCCGGCGCCCGCGGGTAATAGCAGCAATTGCAAGCCATCGATTCGGATAATCAGGCTTTCAAGCCAAAAGACGATCATGCCGAGCCAAACAGCTGTGGATAAGGCCAGGGCCCAGCTCAGTTGCAGGCGCTGATCAAACAAAATTGACTGGTGCAAGGCGTACCCGTGTAGCGCAATGGCGGCCAACAGGCTTGTACGCGCGATATGACCCACCTGAAGCGTGGGCTGATTTGAAGAGAATCCACGCCAAAGCACAATAGCCAGTAACGAATAGGCGAAAGCAGCGAGCGAGTGAAATACAATGGGCGTAGACATGTGTCTAGTGTAAATCGAAACGGTTGCCATGCTTGAAAATCTAACCCAACGACTTTCTCGAGTCGTGAAGACCATTCGCGGCGAAGCTCGCCTGACTGAAGCGAATACCCAAGAGATGTTGCGCGAGGTGCGCTTGGCGCTGCTTGAGGCCGACGTCTCGCTGCCGGTTGTGCGTGAGTTTGTCGCCAAAGTGAAAGAAAAGGCCTTGGGCGAAGAGGTCGTAGGTAGTTTGTCGCCCGGTCAGGCGTTGGTCGGCGTGGTGCATCGCGAGTTGACCGCACTGATGGGGGGCGATCTCGGCCCAGACGCCAGTGAGTTGTCCCTGGCTATGCAACCCCCGGCGATCATTTTGATGGCGGGTCTGCAGGGTGCCGGCAAAACCACCACCACGGGTAAGCTGGCTCGCTGGCTCTCTGAGGGCGGGCACGTGGCCCACGGGCGCAAGACGGGTAAGAAAAAAGTTGCAGTGGTCAGTGCTGACGTATATCGTCCGGCCGCGATCGAGCAGTTAAAAACGGTGGCGGCTCAGGTTGGTGTTGAGTGGATCGCCTCTGATCTGACGCAAAAGCCCGCTGATATTGCACGGGCTGCACTCGACTATGCCAAGCGTCATCACTTTGATGTGCTCATTGTTGATACGGCGGGTCGTTTAGGTATTGATGAAGAGATGATGCGCGAGATTCGAGCATTGCACGACATCTTGAATCCGATTGAAACGTTGTTTGTTGTTGATGCCATGCAAGGCCAAGACGCCGTCAATACTGCGCGCGCGTTTGCTGATGCCCTGCCGTTAACGGGCGTGGTACTCACGAAGCTCGATGGTGATGCACGCGGCGGTGCGGCCTTGTCGGTGCGTCATGTGACGGGCAAACCCCTGAAGTTTGTGGGTGTCTCTGAAAAGCTAGACGGCCTTGAACCGTTTCACCCAGAGCGCATGGCGCAGCGGGTGTTGGGCATGGGCGATATCCTTTCGCTTGTCGAGCAAGCCCATCAAAATATTGATGTCGCCGAGGCCAATAAGCTCGCGGCAAAAATTAAATCTGGCGACAAGTTTGATTTAAATGATTTTAAAGAGCAGCTT
>CAIYCP010000196.1 GCA_903924715.1 uncultured beta proteobacterium | reverse complement strand
CGGTTTGGCCTATGTGACCAATCGCGGCACAAAGGGACAAGACTCGGGCATCATGCAAAACTTCTCTCAGACGGCACCTGTTGCGCCACCCGCTGGCTCGGTAGTGCCGGGCGTACCCAATAGCCCCGCAGTTGTGCCGGGCGCCGTCATGCCAAGCAATTCTGTTCCAGGTGTGCCCGCTGCACCTGCGGCAGTGATTCCTGGTGCGGCTGTTCCAAGTGCACCAGCAGTGCCCGCAGCAAAGTGATTTTGATGGCACACAGAGGCTGAAACTTGCCCCTGCGTGCTACACTCTCGCGCTGACTGAAACTGCGTAAAACCTCAACGCAGTTCTTCAAAAAAGTACCCATCAATATTATCTGCAGTACACGTGCCGACGTGGTGGAATTGGTAGACACGCTATCTTGAGGGGGTAGTGGCGAAAGCTGTGCGAGTTCGAGTCTCGCCGTCGGCACCATCAAAAGACTGTACAGTTACAGCACTCCGTTGATCACTCACATCAAAGGCACCCGGTTATGTCTTTCATTGCAGATCGTTTAAATCGAATCAAGCCATCCCCCAGTTCGATGGCCACACAACGTTCGCGTGCGCTTAAGGCTGCGGGGCATGATGTGGTGGGCTTGACGGCGGGCGAGCCCGACTTTGATACGCCCCCGAACGTCATTGAGGCTGTGGTGCGCGCCATGGCGGCCTCAAAAACAAAATACACCGACATCGGGGGCACGCCTGAATTAAAAGCCGCCGTGCGCGATAAGTTTTTGCGTGAAAATCAGCTTGAATATTCGACCGCAGAGGTGATTGTCGGTACCGGCGGCAAACAGGTGATCTTTAACGCGTTAATGGCCACGGTGCAAAAAGGCGTTGAGGTGATTGTGCCTGCGCCATTCTATGTCTCATATCCCGACATCGTGATGTTGGCAGGTGGCACGCCGGTGCCTGTCACTTGTCCGCCCGAAAAGGGCTTCAAACTGCAGCCTGAAGATCTTGAAAGAGCGATCACACCCCGTACACGTTGGCTGATTTTGAATGCGCCCAACAATCCAAGTGGTGCGGTGTATTCGCGCCAAGAGTTACGCGCTTTGGCTGATGTGTTGGTTCGACATCCGCAGGTGTGGGTGTTGTCAGATGATATGTACGAACACATTCTGTTTGACGGGCGTGAGTTTTGCACGATGGCGCAGGTGGCGCCCGAACTCAAAGAGCGCACGCTAACCGTAAATGGTGTGTCAAAAGCCTATGCCATGACGGGGTGGAGAATTGGTTATTGCGTGGGTCCGCTAGAGCTCATCAAGGCAATTACCAAGTTACAGTCGCAAAGCACTTCAAACCCCTCGTCGATTGGGCAGGCGGCCGCGCTCGAAGCGTTAACGGGGCCGCAGGGCTTTATTGCAGAGCGCACCCAAATTTTTCAAGATCGACGTGATTCGGTGGTGGCGCAACTTAACGCTATCCCAGGGATCACCTGTCATTTACCTGAGGGTGCTTTTTATGTGTTTCCGTCTTGTGCGGGAATGATTGGTAAAAAGACACCGACTGGGCAGCTCATTCAAACAGATGAGGATTTTGTGTTGTACCTGCTTGATTCAGAAAAATTAGCAGGCGTGCATGGGGCCGCGTACGGTTCGGCACCATTTTTCCGCTTCTCGTTTGCGACCTCAATGGCCGTCCTTAACGAAGGTTGCACCCGCCTGAAACGGGCTTGTGCGCAGTTGACTTAAGCTAGGCTGTTTGGCGTTTGAAGCCTGTAGCCTCAATCTACTTTTAGCTTGATCTCTTTTGCAAGTTTGACGAACTTATCGATATCGCTGTCAAGTATCTTTTTGAAAGCGGCTGGATCGTCATTGGCCGGCGTGTAACCCAGGCCATTGAGTTTGTCTTTAACGGCGGGTAACTGCAAGGCTTTGTTGATGCCGTCATAGAGCTTTTGTTGAATAGCAAGAGGCGTATTGGCCGGCGCAAGCAGCCCGTGCCATTGGCTAAGCTCATAGCCGGCATACCCTTGTTCGGCAACCGTCGGTACGTCAGGGAGCTGACCAAAGCGTTGGGCCGATGTCACGGCTAGCGCGCGCAGTTTGCCGCCCTTGATTAAGCTCATCGCGCTTGAGGCCGTAATAATCGCGAGCGGAATTTGCCCGCCCACCACATCTTTAAGCGCAGGGCCACAGCCGCCATAGGGGATGTGGGTGACATACGTTTTGGCATAGATATTCAAGGATTCGCCGGCTAAATGTTGTGGCGTACCGTTGCCACAAGAGCCGTATGACACGTCGTTTTTGACGGGCTTGGCCGCGGTCAGTAATTCAGCCAAGTTTTTATACGGCGAATTGGCGGGCACGACGAGCACCGAGGGGATAAACGCCACATTAATGATGGGTGCGAAATCTTTTTTGGGGTCAAAAGGCATGGTGGCAAAGACGGCGGGGTTGATGGCGAACGAACTGTTGACCATCAAGAGCGAATAGCCATCGGGCGCGCGCTCAGCGACGTACTTTGAGCCTAGATTGCCGCTTGCGCCAGGTTTGTTTTCAACAACGGCAGCGTGCCCTAGGGTTTCTGTTAAAGCGTTACCAATGAGCCGGGCCAGAATGTCAGTGCCGCCGCCTGGGGGAAATGTCACCGTGATGTTGATGGCACGATTGGGGAAACCCTCGGCGGTGTCGCTTGCGATTGCGCAGGTACCTAATAGGCTTAGGCTAAGTGCGGCGACAGTGACGCTGCGGGCGAGCGTCGAGGCGTTCAGTAGACCCGTAGTGAAGCGATGCATGGTGTGTTCTGTTCAGAGTGAGCCGATTGGAAGCCCTATCTTGGGTGTCGAGGTGTGCTTTGTCAATCCCTAGTCTGGCTTTTGGTGGCTTTAGCTCGTTTCGGCTAAGGTGCGCAGTCAGGCTTTAGGCAAGGACCAGGTACTCACGCTGTGGGCGAGGGGTTCTTGGCTGCCTTCGCCTGTTAAGGTGACGTCGCCCGCGCACAGTCGGCCGGTTTTGAGTACCCGTGCATGTGCGTAGATCGTGCCAGGCGGGCTTTTGCGCAAGAAGTTGATGGTAAGGCTGGCCGTGACCGCCTCAGCGTTACCTGTGGCCCCGACCACGGCCGCGTACATCGCCAAATCTGCCAAGCCCATGAGCATGGGGCCGGCCACGATGCCTCCTAAGCGCTGAAAGTTTGGGTTGGGTGGTAAGGCAAGCGTGGCGCTGCCATGGCCGATGTCTAGGATCTCGATCCCTAAAACCTTGGCAAAAGGGTGGTGCGTGTCCAGTAAAAGCAGAAAGTCGGTTAAACCTATCAGGGGGGCGGTGGTTGCGGTCATTGTGAGGTCTTTGTTCTGTGTTTAAGGCGGGTTCATTGACCACGATCGTACCAAGCGATCGCCGAATCACCGCTTATCTGAGCAAATTTCTGGTTTACGTTCATGACAAGGTAAAACAAGGGTAAACCCTATGTTATTTGAGCAAAAAATGGGTAAACGTTGCACTAAGCCAACAAAGCACCCCTCTTGGATTAGGTTTTTGTCGAGAGTCATAGCCATAGCCCCGTTTTTTTGATGCAATAGCGTCAACTTCCCTTAGCGGAGTTAGGGGGGCAGCGAACAAAACATCCGTTTGTTGCTCTTGTCACTCAAATTTACGGAGATTTCTTAAATGAAAAAGACTCTGCTTGCTGCCGCCCTGTTAGCCGGCTTTGCTGGTGCCGCATCGGCTCAATCATCCGTAACCCTGTATGGTGTATTAGACGGTGGCCTTCGCTACCAAAACTGGAACCTCTCATCAGGTCCTTTCAACAAAGTAGACATTTCGACTAGCAGCATCGCAGTCGTTACAGGTACTCAGTCAACCTCGCGCTTTGGCGTCAAGGGTGTTGAGGACCTCGGTTCAGGTAACCAAGCTGTCTGGAACTTGGAAGGTCAAGTTAACGTCAACGACGGTTCAGCTGGTTCATACAGCCAATGGCAACGTACTTCAATCGTCGGTTTGCGCAACGACGCCTGGGGTCAAATTG
>CAIYCP010000195.1 GCA_903924715.1 uncultured beta proteobacterium | reverse complement strand
TGATGTTTCCCTACCACATATGGCACACGCCGCTGCTTTGAGAAGTCCGCATGCTCATGCGCGGATTCGTTCCATTGATAAAAAAGCGGCAGAAGCCCTACCTGGCGTGTTGGCGGTCATCACCGGCGAAGAGGCAGCACTCGAAACAGGACCATTGCCTTGCTTTGCCAATCCTCCGGTTGAGCAGCGCTGCATCGCCCTAGGCAAAGTGCGGCATGTGGGAGAGCCAGTTGTACTGGTAGTGGCTGAAACACGCTATATTGCCGAAGATGCGGCCGCACTTGTGAAAGTTGAATACGACATCTTGCCAGCCATTTCAGATATGATGGATGCTCTGAACTCTAGCGGCGATGCCGTTCTTCATCCGTCACGAGGACCCAGCAATATCGCAGAACACCGAAAATACACCTTTGGTGCCGTTGACGAAGAATTTGCGAATGCCGCCCATATTGTTAAGCGGCGGCTGCGTTGGGCCCGCTCTGGCGGGCAACCCATTGAGACGTGCGGTGCCGTCGCAAATTTTGACGAAGGATCAGGAAAATTTACGATCTACGCCAATACCTCAATGTATAATTATATCGGTTTTACAATAGCCGCCTCGCTTAATGTCGAAAGCCACCAGCTCAATATTATACCCATGGATGCCGGTGGTAGTTTTGGTTCAAAATTATTTCTGCATAAAGTGCCTGTACTCGCTGCTACCGCAGCACGAATTGTTGGTCGGCCCGTAAAATATGTCGAAGACCGTGTCGACAATATGATGGCTTGTGACAATCATGGCTCTGATCGAATTTACGATGCCGAGCTTGCGATTGATGCATCTAACCACATGACGGCACTCCGATATCGCGTTATCGACGACTATGGTGCCTATCTACAGTATGGCCTTGGTACGCATGGCAACGGCTTTTCACAAACCGTCGGGCCTTATCGTATTCGTGCTGTTGGAGCTGAAATTATTGCTGTTCTGACCAATAAATGTCAGCAAGGGGCATGTCGCGGATTTGGTTCCGAAGTTACCAATTTCATGATTGAACGCATGGTTGATGCAGCTGTCAGCGAATTAAAGCTTGATCCAGTTCAATTCCGCTACGACAATTTTATTCAGCCCGAAGAATTTCCATACCAGATTCCAACTGGTAATCTCTATGATAGCGGCAATTATCCCGGCGCACTGAACATGGCGCTTGAGATGCTTGACTATCAAGGCTGGCGTCGCAAGCAGCAAGAAGCCCGCGCAGAAGGCCGCTATATCGGCATCGGACTTGCGAGCTGTCAGGAAAAGGGCGTGTTCAGCGCTACCGAATTCTGGATGCTCAATCGTGAAAAAGGATTCGCCTTAACAAGCTCGCCAGAAAGCGTATCGATCAAGATTGATACCAACGGCAAAGCGGTAATTTCACTTCATGCGCCACATTGGGGCAATAGTCCCGAGACGGTTGCAACGATGGTGTTGGCCGAGCAACTGACACTTGATCCTAAAGACATTGCGATCACCTATTCTGATACGGATCACGGACTTCCGGGAACGGGGCCTGGCGGTAGCCGCTACACGGTCATGGTGACCGGAGCAGTCGCAGGGGCCGCGCGAATATTGAAAGAAAAATTAAAGCGCGTAGCTGGTCATATGCTTGAAACCTCGCCGCATGACCTTGAATTTTCAAATGGCAGGGTCAGCATCAAAGGGATTCCAGGCAGTGGTAAAACGATTGCCGAAGTGGCGATGCAATCGCATATGTTCCGCCTCTCTTTTCCCGATGACGACCTGACATCAGGTTTGGATGCAAACTATACCTATGATCATCCGCTCGCAACTTTGCCAAAAAGTGAAAGTGACTTTGGTATTTTTTATCCCATTATGGGCCATATGTGCCACATGCCTGTTGTCGAAGTCGATCCGAAAACAGGGCAGGTTAAAATACTCGATTATGTGGCTGTCCATGATTGCGGGACGATGATCAATCCGATGACCGTTGACGGACATGTGCGCGGTGGAACAGCGCAGGGCATTGGAACGGCACTGTATGAAGAGTTCCAATATGATCCGAATGGTCAGCTCAGAAACGCATCCTTTTATGATTATCTTATGCCGCGTGTTGCTGAAATGCCGGACAAAATTCGCATCGGCCACATCATAACGCCTTCACCTTATACAGAATATGGCGTGAAGGGAGCGGGTGAAGGTGGCCGTATGGTAGCGCCACCCGCATTAGCCGCGGCCATTGAAGATGCTTTGCGGCCTTTCAACGTCAAAATTGATACGCTTCCAGCGACGCCCGCACGCATTCGCAATCTTATACGTGCGGCCGAGAATCAACGCGGTTAAAATGATCTAACCGCGCCTCACGTGATCGGGCACTGGAAGAGGCGCATTGGCGCTGTCTAAGAATTCAACGGTTGTAAACGACAAGACGTTGTCGCCGATATTATGCAAATCGTGAATCATAAATTCACCTTTTCCATAACTCATATGTTTGGTGTCACCGGCCTTATAAGTCGCCTCGACGATACGACCATCATTGTAATGCGAAAGTGCCTTGCCATCGTTCAAGACCGTCCAGAAATAATCGAGGACATGGCGATGAAACCCTACTCGTTCACCCGGCTGAAGGCTGAGCGACCAAACCCGTACGCGATCAGTTTCCGACAATAAAAAATGTCCAACGCAAGGGTTGAATTCATTAGCTTTCAACTCGTCTTTATAGGCTTGCGGCCAGCTGGCCAATGGATCTTGTGAATCGCCTGACATCCTATCCTCCATACTTGAAACTAAAACGTCGGTGCCAACTCGCGTAAGCGACGAAAAGCCAATTCACGAGCGGCCGACACAGTATCGGGCGAACCATTTGTCGGCCCAATTGACACGAAGTGCGGGTTTGAAAATCCAATAAAGCCTAGCACTTCACGCAGATAGGGCGTTGCCAAATCCGTCCGCCCCCGATTCATGCCAGTTACAAAATCACTACCGCTCGCCAAGATAATGAGTACTGGTCGATCTTTCAGCAGAGGACGATAGCCGGTTTTGGGATCAAACGTAAAAGTCAGCCCGGGCTGAACGATCATATCAATCCATTGTTTAAACTTATACGGAATGCCAAAATTCCACATTGGTGTTGAGATCACGACCCGATCAGCCAGTGACAGGCGCACCACCATCCGCTCAAGTTCCGCTTGCGCGTCTGATTGCTGTTTTGTCAGCGGGCGGCCTGATTGCCGCGCATATTTGGCATCAACCGCTTGAATGTCATAATTTGGTAAGGTCTCACGCCACACATCAAGAGTATCGATATCCCACCCCGCATGGGTTTCCTTAAAACGGCTAATGAATGCCTCCGCGCCAGCTGCCGAAACAGACTCTTGACGCGGTGAAGCACGGAGGTGGAAGAGTTTAGGCACCTTCTATCATATCCTTTTCATTCGAGATCGCGTTAGCTCAGCGCCGCCATCACGGCATCGGCCTTGGTTACTACTGAGACATTCTGCAAAGCGAAATTGATCGAAGCATTGTGCCATTCGGCATTCATGGTCGAACAGCAATCTTCTGGTACGATCATAAAATAGCCCTTATCCGCACCCGTGCGCGCCGTATGTTCGACCGACATATTGGTCCAAGCACCGGTATTGATAATGACATC
>CAIYCP010000194.1 GCA_903924715.1 uncultured beta proteobacterium | reverse complement strand
CTTACTGCCCGAAGGCATTGAGGTCAAACTCCTTTCAGACCAATCAATTTTTGTGAAAGACGCCATCGCTAGCGTCATTCATGAAGCCTTGATTGCGGGCCTATTTACCGCCATCATGCTGCTACTGTTCTTAGGCAACTGGCGCACGACGACCATCATCGCTGTATCGATCCCGCTCTCAATTTTTACTTCGCTGATTGCCTTGCACATGCTCGGCGAAACCATCAACATCATGACGCTGGGCGGTTTAGCACTTGCCGTCGGAATTTTGGTCGATGACGCCACAGTCACCATCGAGAACATTGAACGTCATTTGCATATGGGCAAAGGTCTGTATGAATCGATCATGGATGGGGCAGGTGAAATTGCCGTGCCAGCCTTTGTGTCAACACTTTGTATCTGTATCGTCTTTGTTCCAATGTTCTTTTTGGGCGGTGTGGCCAAATACCTTTTTGTGCCGCTCGCAGAGGCCGTTTGTTTTGCCATGTTGGCCTCTTATGTGTTGTCGCGCACCCTCGTACCCACGATGGCTTACATGCTGTTGCGCAATCCCGGCAAACCGGGGTTAGTCTCCCGTTGGATCCATAGCGTACACGTCGGTTTTAATGAGCGGTTTGAGAAATTCAGAACCAGCTACGGACTTTTTTTAAGCCATTTACTCACACATCGCAAGAGATTCATCTTTACCTTTTTAGGCTTCTGCTTATTGTCCTGTAGCTTATTCGGTTTGCTTGGACGAGATTTGTTCCCCTATGTTGATACGGGCCAAATCAAGCTTCACATGCGTGCCCCAACAGGCACGCGCGTCGAACGCACAGCCGTCATCGCCGATGAGGTGCAGGATGTTATTCGCCAAATCATTCCCGAAAAAGAACTTGACTCGATACTCGACAATATCGGTTTGCCTAATAGCGGCATCAACTTGTCATACAGCAGCTCAGGTACGATTGGAGCGTTTGACGCAGATATTTTGATCACGCTCAAACATGGCCATCGGCCGACGCAAGAGGTCATGGAGGCGCTGCTTCCCCCACTTCGCCAAAGTTTCCCAGGCGTGGAGTTTTTCTATCAGCCTGCAGATATCGTGACGCAAATTTTGAACTTTGGTATCCCGGCGGCTATTGATGTTCAGATTGTCGGGCCCAATTACCCTGCCAACCAGCAGTTAGCGGCTAGGCTCGCCCATAAAATTGCAGCGGTGTCGGGGGCCGCTGACGTCAATATCCACCAACGACTAAATGCACCGTCGATTGCCCTGAATATGGACCGCACCCGCATGCAAACCGCTGGGCTCAATGGTCTAACGCCAACCGATTTAGCCCAAAACGTCCTGCTCCCGCTCTCAGGCAGCGCGCAAACCTCGCCCTCCTTTTGGCTGAACCCTGCCAATAACATCAATTACTCGGTCTCGATTCAAGCCCCTCAAGACAAAATCGATTCCCTCGATGAGCTATTGCGACTGCCCGTCGGCCCCTCAAATGCGGCGACCTCAAATGCAACGGCTGCGGCAAATGCTGCCTCGGGAAGGGGGTCCCAACTCTTAGGCAATCTGGTCACAGCGCGCCCTGACACAGAATTTGCCATCATGACGCGTTACAACATTCTTCCGTCGATCGATATCTACGCAAACGTGCGGGGGCGCGACCTGGCCTCAGTCGCCAAAGATATCCAGGTCATCATGGATGAGGCGAAAGCTGAACTTCCGCGTGGCAGCCGCTTGGTCATGCGCGGCCAGGTTGAAACGATGCTCAGTTCATACCAAGGTCTTGCCCTCGGTTTAATCGGGGCCATTATTCTGGTTTATCTGTTAATCGTCGTGAACTTTCAGTCCTGGCTCGATCCCTTTATCATCGTGGCAGGATTGATCGCCGCCTTGGCCGGCATTGCCTGGATGTTGATTTTGACTGGCACCAATCTGAGTGTCCCTGCCCTGACAGGCGCGATCATGACGATGGGGGTCGCCACCGCCAATAGTGTGCTGGTCATCTCCTTTGCTCGGCAACGACTCAAGGACGGCTTGCCGCCGCTTTCAGCAGCCCTTGAAGCCGGCTCAACGCGTTTGCGGCCGGTACTGATGACTGCCTTGGCAATGATCCTCGGTATGATCCCCATGGCGATTGGACTGGGTGAGGGCTCAGAGCAAAATGCCCCCTTAGGTCGTGCCGTCATTGGCGGCCTGTTGTTTGCAACCGTTTCAACTCTATTATTTGTGCCAGTTCTCTTTGCATCCTTCCATCGCTGGCTGGCGATACGTAATGAACAAAAGGAAGCGTTGACATGAACGAAGAACGTCACGCCCATATGGGCTTACCTGAATTTCATTTGCAAGGACCCCATCACGAACTCAGTCGTCAGGGCGTTCTGCGCAAAGTCAGATTATTAACCATCGTATTATTGGTGCTTCTGACCTTGGGGTTAGGCAAGACACTCTTGACGCGCGCCTCTCACGCCGAAGTGCTTGCCG
>CAIYCP010000193.1 GCA_903924715.1 uncultured beta proteobacterium | reverse complement strand
TTTGACGGGCATTCCGCTGCCTTTCATTAGCTATGGTGGTACGTCCTTGATTGTTCTTTTGTCTGCAGTCGGAGTATTGTCCAATATATCGAAATATCAAAATCATGAAACAAAAAGATAATTCAATTATGCTAGTTGGGGGCGGAACTGGTGGACATGCTGGTCCTATTTTGGCGATCTATCAAAATCTAGTAAAACGAATTCCTGATACCGAAATACATGTTGTTGGAGTCGGCAGCGGAGAAGAAAAATACTTTTTTTCAAAACTCCCACATTATCATCAAATTAAATCTGGCAAGCTTAAAGCGCTGGGTATTTCATCTGACGTCCGTTATCCCTCCGTAGCAGATATCCCCACGTTCAAAGAACAAGGGCTGGATGTTGTCACCATTGAGTGGTTTGGCTTGCTCGCACCCGCCGCGACGCCCCCCGAGATCATTGCTAAGCTCAATCACGAAGTCAGACTGATCATGGCAAATCCAGAACTCGGCGATCGCCTTGCTTCAATCGAACTCGTGAGCTCGACTGCAGAATTTCTTGATCAATTCATTCAGACAGAACTCAATCGCTGGAGCCCAGTGATCAAAGAATTGAATATCAAAATGAATTGAACAATGCAAGTGTAGGTCGAGGTCGAGTGTTGTGGAGACAAGGTGCTTGATGGTCGGGCTAAAATAGGCTCTATTCTGGAGCAACGTCTTGTGAGCACTAGTTCGCCCAATCTTCCCTCTGGTATCCCCTTGGGCAAAGAGGTGTCCTACCCTAAGGGTTATGACGCTTCGTTACTTTTTCCGATCGCTCGGCTCGATGCACGGCGAACACTTGGTTTGCAATCGGTTGTGCAGGCGGCGACATCAGCCGCAGCAGATTTACCGTTTAAGGGCTTCGACCTCTGGAACGCCTACGAACTTTCTTGGCTCAATTCAAAAGGTTTGCCAAAAGTTGCGCTGCTGCATTTAAAGGTACCTTGTACGAGCCCACATATTATTGAATCAAAATCTTTTAAGCTCTATTTAAATAGCTTTAATCAAACTCGCTTTGAAACGGTTCATCACGTGTTTGATCACTTACGACAAGATCTTGCGCGTGCAACAGGCGCCGAGATCGATCTAGAGCTGATTGGCCCCGATCAATTTTCAAACGAAAAGATTGATGAGTTCAGTGGAATCAATCTTGATAAATTAGATATCGAGATCGATTGCTACGCACCCAATGCTGCATTATTAAAACTTAAAAATCCAGCGCCAAGCGAGGCAGAGAAAGTGCGCGTCTCTGAGCGCGTGTTTTCAAGACTACTCAAGTCAAACTGCCCCGTGACAGATCAGCCTGACTGGGCCTGCCTTCAAATCGAATATACGGGCCCCGCAATTGACCACGCAAGTCTCTTGCAATATATCGTTTCGTACAGAATGCATAGCGGTTTTCATGAACACTGCGTTGAAAAAATATTCATCGACATCATGAAACAATGCAAACCTCAGTCACTATCGATCTATGCGCGCTATACCCGTCGTGGTGGGTTGGACATTAATCCATGGCGTGCAACGCCTGATGCCGAGCCGCCATTCGGAGGACGAAGCGCGCGGCAGTAGCAAGTATCTAGAACAGGGTTTGTACCGCGCCCGTAACTTGATAGTGGTCATCGACTAATAATAGTTGACGCCACTTATCAAAAGTCAGGCAGGGGTGCGAGATGTCAAAAGCAAGCATATCGCCCACTTGTATATCTGCCTGGTTGGGGATGCTCATGAAGGCGTGCTGGTCCATCATGGCTGTAATTTTCCAGTCGCTCGCTGCGGGTTGCGGTGTTTGTCCTGAACCGGGACGGTAATGCAGCGCGGTAATAGGTAAGCCTGCATCAAACGCAGCATCACGCTTGCCCAAGGCAATAATCGCCCGGCCGGGTTCGGGTACCGATTGAACGTACGCCCATAATTGCAATGCGGGAAGCAGACTTCGACCCATTTCACGTGCAACAGGATTGCTGGCTTGTATACGCTTTTCGGCGTTCTGATAGACGCCGACATCATGCGTTAAATAGCATCCAGGTCGCAGAATAACCTGTAGCGTGTGCGCGCCTGATAACGGTTGACCACTAAATTCTTCAGCAACGACATCAAACCAGGTCGAACCCGCGCCACTCAAAATCACATTGGGCGCAGTGAATTTATTTTCTAGCGCAAGTGCCTGTGTGCGCGCGAGCACATGCCGCAACAGTGTTCGGATCTCGTCTTCTTTTTGTAAGACACCCTCGTAAAGTTCAACACCGACCAAGCTTAACGATTGCGGCCAGCGGGTGACCGCTGCAAGTACCGCTTGCTCTTGCATTAAATTGCGAATGCCAGTTCGACCACCCTCGGCACCATACTCGAGCAGAATGTTTAATTTTTGTCCGCAGCTTGAAAAATATTGGCCTAAGGCTTCAGCATTTGCCGCCGAGTCGACAATGCAACAAAAGTAGAAGTCAGGATCCGATTTTTGCAAGCGAGCAATGATGGCCATGTTGCCTTTGCCAATCAATTGGTTCGCCATGATGATGCGGCGCACACCATGAACTGCTGCAGCTTGAGTTTGTGAAGCGGTCGCCAGTGTGATGCCCCAAGCACCGTGCGAAAGTTGCATCTGAAATAGTTCTGGGCTCATAGTGGTTTTGCCATGGGGCGCAAGTTCTACACCGTAACGTTTAATAAACTGTGCCATCCAGTCTAGATTATGTTGGATGCGACTCTGGCGCAGGATCGCAACAGGCAGGCTCACATCCTCATTCAAAATATTCCAGGCAAGATTGCCGCACTCAGCAAATGTGCAGCCTGCGGCCAGATCACCCAAGCCTTTGCCTAGCGTGTCGAGCTTTGATTTTTTAACATGATTGCTATGCATGGCTTATGGTCGCCCGTGAGTAGGAATTAAAAAAGAGAATATTGACCCTTCACCGACTGTTGAATCGAGTTTGATCCAGCCACCATGCAGCTCAATCAGACGTTTCGCAATAAATAAGCCAAGGCCTGCGCCTTCACCTTTTATTGTGTAATCATCACCCAACTGCCGAAACTGCTTAAATAATAACTGTTGATGTGCTTCATCGATCCCGATGCCAGTATCCTTGACGGACACCTCAACACCTTGAGCGGTATCAATTGTAGAGATCAATACAGAGCCGCCGTCGCGGTTGAATTTGATCGCGTTATTAAGAAGATTTTGGAGAATCTGTTTGATTTGTCTTTGATCCGCGGTCACGGTGCGGGTTGAATCAGACAGCGATTGTGCAATGGCGATCTTTTTTTGTTCGGCCATGCCGTGTACGGATTGAACGGCAGAGGCAACTAATTCTGGCAATGAAAACTCGGTTTGTGCGACCTCTAATTTTCCGGATTCGATTCTCGCAACATACAAAATATCGTTGATGAGCCCGAGCAGGCTTTTTCCAGATTGCTGGATGTCTTGAACAAAACCCGATTGTTTCGAGTTGAGTTCACCAAAAACTTTGTTCTCAAGGGCTTCAGAAAACCCAATGATGGCAGACAGGGGTGTCCTAAGCTCGTGAGACATGTTGGCTAAGAAATCTGTCTTGTGCTGGTTCGCCTGAACTAATTCTGTATTGGTTTGAATAAGCTCGGCATTTTTATCGGATAAGACTTGCTCATATTGCGCGAGTGAAAAGTAAGCTCGCCATAAAAAAAATCCGAGTACAAGTAAAACGATGATAATTGTAATAATAAAAAAAGTATAAAGTTTTATCTGATACCCAATAAAAATTGTATGAGATTCTTCTGGAGTTGATTCAATTCTGATCAGCCCAAGATCAACGCCAGCGTTGAGTTTGAAGATCGTGATCGTTCCGTCTCCTTGGCTCGTTTGAAGCATGCGTTGACCCTGCATATCGGGGGCTACCCACCTTTGGTCGGTAAACAGAAGCTTAAGCGCATCATTGTTCTGCCGAACGATGCCCGACACCAACTTGCCCGATAGATCGAATATTTCAATCGAAGAAATGTCTGAATGTGTGAACGCTTGCCGGATGCGAGATTCAATTTCTCCATAGTCTTTTTGAATCAGAGAGTCGACAAGCGCAACGGATAGGCCCAGCGCATAGTTTTCAGCGGCCTGCAGACTTCGCTGCCGTAAAGACTGATTAAGCTGTGAGTGCGTAAAAAAACCACCGGCCAGGATGAGTATCAGCAGCAATGCTAAAAGCCCGAGCACCGGCCAAAGGGTTTTTAATTGGCGAGGCGTTAACTTCAAAATCTATTCGCCCAGGCTCATTGTTGCAAGCGTTCTATGTGAAGCGCTTCGACGTTGGCATAATCAGCGTCAGACACTTTGACCGGATTGACGAAATCGATTTGACCCAATAGTTTTTTGCAGGTCATATCTTGAGCACAGCTGACAAACGCGTCAAAGAAGGCTTTGCGGATGCCGTCAGATACAGTCGGTTTTGTGGCAATCGGATGAGGTGAAAATTCATCCGATTCATAAATTACCTTCAATAGTGCCTGTACTTCGGGCGGCTCGACGGAGAGTGTTGCTTTGATACCGCCTCCAGCAGCCACATCGCCCGCAATGACGGCCCGATATACGTTGCTATGGGTTCTGACATAAAGCGGATCGATTTTGATACCTTGGTCGGCAAACATCGCTCTAACCAACAGCGACGCGCCAAAGGCGTTGGGCGCCGGAAAAGCAACCATCTTGCCACCAAGATTTTTAAGTGATGCGGCGGAATCAGATTTTTTTACGACAACTAAGCCAGATAGTTTATGGGTGCCTTCTGCTAATAGGGCACTGTATTTCTGGGATTTTGCAGCAACCACATAGTGGTAGGGATTCAAGTAAACAAAATCTGCCCGGCCTTGGTTGAATCTAGTTTCAAATTCTGGGATATCTTTTGGAACAAACAATTCAAAACACAAGCCACTGGCCTTACCGATACGTTCGAGTATCGGCCCCCACGAGGAAAGGATTTTCATTTGTGGATACTGTGGGACAACTTCGAAAGTCAGGCGGTGTTGCGCTGAGGTGTCTCCGATACAGGTCGAACCCCAAGAGGCGTTGCCGACGAAGGTGCTGACCAGTAAGCCCCATAAGAGTAGTGTTCGAATGATCATTTTTATCTTGTTGCCGTCTCGCGGTTAGCTACGTGCAGCGCGTTTAATTGCGACGTGGTTAATGCGAGTCATATCCTCGCTTCTTGCGTATTTGCGATAGTTATAACAAACATTGAGGATTAAGGGGCACAGCTAACGTGGGGCCTCACTGCTAGTTGCAATCCCAAGTTCAAGCGCCTGAGCGCCATTTAGCCAAACCAGGCTCGGCGTCATGTTGTCTTGGTCTGTTTTATATACCCAAGCAAATGCTTTGGGCGGCAGCATGTCTTTTAAGTACGGAACAATACCTTTTTGATACCAATCCTCTGCGGCACGAAAGTCTCCGTTCACATTAGGGTGGTGGTATCCCAAGCCAAACTGCTGTTTTGGATTTTTTCCGGTTTCAATATAGTTGGCATGCGAGTAGATGCGCTGCACGCCGCCAGCAAAGACCCGATTACAGGCGCTGGCACACTTGTCTTGCCGTCCGTCGGTCCAGGTTGTCATCTTGTTGGCTCGAAGATAGCGTCCGATTTCAACCGCGTCAGCACCGTTTCCGCCGCCAGAACTTAATCGGATCAGCGACACGCCTTTTCCTGGCCCAGACATGTATTGAATAAATTTTTTACCGTCGCCAGGGCAGAGATGACCTTGAAGATAGATGTAGTTGTCTACTTTTGAAAGTTGAATCGGCTGATCGCAAGGGTTGGCGTGAGCTGTTTGGCAGCCAAGCAACAATAGCAAAAAGATAAAAAATGACCTCATATGACCTCTGTCAGCAGAACTATATTTTTTGAAAGGCGTTAACCGCTTGAATCAATCACGGCCACGGTAGCAAAAAATAATTTCTGGGTCAATCCTTGGCGGTGTAACAGAGTTGTTGTTCGTTGCGGCCAACGGTCGTTTCAAGATCTAAACATAAAGTACACGGCACCCAATAAACACAAGCCCGCCCAAATGTAGTCGGTTTTGAACGGTTCGCCCATATAGAAAACAGCAAAGGGCACAAAGACCCCAAGCGAAATGACTTCTTGAGCAATCTTGAGCTGACCGAGCGAAAAGTGTTGATAGCCAATCCGATTGGCGGGTACTTGAAGCGCGTATTCAAGCAAAGCAATCGACCAACTGACCAAAACCGCGATCCACAAGGGTTTGGATGACAAGTTCTTGAGATGGGCATACCACGCAAACGTCATAAAGACATTCGCAAGGGCTAAAAGCCCCACAAATGAAAAGGGCCCCAGAAGGTTCGATAAATGTGTCATCCGCTGATAGTACTTGACAAAAATAACGGATGAACTACCTGACGACGACTGCGGGTGTCGCCGGAATTGCACCTGGTATTTTCGCGATTGTGACGAGTGTTGACATGAATTCGATCACTTGTTTCGTATACGAATCGTCATCATCCGCGATAGAGTAGCTAACACCTCGGTAGGTCACTGTGGCAACAGGCCTCGGCAAGTTTGTATCCCTATACACTTTAAAAAGCGCATGGGATTTTTTATAACGCTCGTTGTAACCATCTAGCACGGACTTGGTTGGATGGATCAACACCATCTTCGAACCATCGCCCTCAAACTGAGTGTTAAGAACTGAGCCCAAAAAATCAAATACGTTACCTGGTGAACGTATGCCGATCACGAGCTCCATATTTTTTTCGCCTTCGTATGAGGCAGCAAACGCTTTAATAATTTGCGTGTAATTTTGATCAGACTTTCTGTGTCGAGGCGAATCTAAACAGTAAGAGGATTTGCTCAGCAAATTCCCCATTAACTCTTCCGCTCTGAATTTATTGACGCAAACACGAGGCTTCAGTTCAATGCGCATGAGCTGATAAGCCTCATTACCGTTAACAAGCGTCTTGTCTAAAGAGAGTAAGCCTTTGGCAATATGATCCAGAGTTGTAGGCCCCAATCCTTCTAGCGATTTCGTCAGTACGGCTTTTTCAAGAGGTGGGCCGATCGGAGTTTTAATCGGTGCATTTTCAACGGTTAAGCCTGCCTCGATCAATAAATACAGAAGCTGTTGAAACTGTTCATAATTCGGGTCGATAGGATCGTTGTTAAATCGTTGGACCAGTACGTTGTTGCTGCGCAACTCAATCCCTTCAAGTAAGAGCGTGTAGGTGACCGCCCTTGGTAAAAGCCTCTCTGTTCCTTTTAGCCCCAGCACGCCTAGCGGGATCTCTTTCAGAAAAGACTGCAAAAACTGAGCGTTATCCAAGGAGGCTTGGGTAAACGTAAATCCATTATTAACCGATACACCGAGTGATCCACCGGTCGTAGAGCTTACCGCTGCTGCACCCACAGACGTTTGAGCGGTGGTTAAGCCAGCGTCTGTCGTAACATTTCCTGTGCCAATGACAGACGGTATATCAAGAAAACTCATTGGCATATTTTTTGATGCACGCACAACATTCAAAAGAATATTGTCATTACTGTATCCCTCAACGGCATCCCGATACGCCGAAGACATATTATTAAAACTTGTAGAATTAATGGTGGTGCAGCCGGCCATTAAGCCTAACATTCCGATCAGAATGATCCGATGCAATGCCATCATTTTAGTTACCTTGCTTCAATAAAAGATTGAGCATCAGTCTGGGTAAAGTTCATTCCAGAAGGCACATTGATGTCCCGTTTTAGAAGCGACCTCGTTCGCGCCATACGCCTGGTACGTATGAATGTTGTTGGGCGTAAAGATCATCACTTTTGCTGAAGCTGGGTTGCTCTGCGTTCCGTCATATCTTGGCCAGTCGGGTTGCCCCGTGGCTTGAGGTGGGTTGCCCCGCATAAAAGATGCCAGATAAGCAATGATTTGATCGCCAAGCTGCTCTGAAGCCTTGGGCAAATCGGGCGCGTCTGTCGCAGCGGTGTTCGACAAATGCGGAAATAAGTAGTTGAGAATTGAAGAGTGAACCGCGCCAAGCGCAAAGCCAGGAGACTTTCCCTTGGCAATGCCAACGCCTAACACCAGTGCATTGGGATCAGCGAATTCAAATTGATAGATGGGCGGCATTTTCGCAACCCCGTTTAAGCGATTGGTCGTGCGTAAATAGAAGCAGTTATTAATTCCAATGTGGGGATTAAAGTCAGACAGCATCGAACCGAGGGTCGCGCCATTAAGGTCTTTAGGTTTCTGGGCACTTTCAAAATAGCGCTCAATCATTTTTTTATAGTTATCACGCTCATTTTTGCCATAAAAGGCGGGTAGATAGTAGTTCGCCAAGCTCTCAAGGTTTACTGGAAATTGGGTGTGCGTGCCGTTGTCGCCCAAAGAGTCGTAGGCAACGTACAGGCGCAACTCATTTTGCGCGCCGCCCATCATCAAGGGTACGGTCACGATTTTTCCGTTGGCCACGCCCTCTTTGAATGAGCGTGGCACGGTTTGATTATGCGTCACTGGCATGAAACTCAAGACTTG